>NZ_JBLXXK020000002.1:0-261025 GCF_048513595.2 Mycobacterium sp. smrl_JER01
GTAGCTTGTCGTGTTACGTTGTGCTGCAATTGTTTTCGAGTTTCCAGATACCCGCCGTCACGCTTCGCGCGACTTTGAATGTTGCTTTACCACTGTGTGTTTCGCGCCTTCGCGCTCCGCGCTCGCATGCTCACCTATTTCTGTTGTACTGCAGTCATTTCCGGGAATGCTCCGCATCCCTACGCCATATCTACAGTGTAGCAACAGTTTTGCGATCACAGCAGGCGCAGACCAGACGCATCTGTGCTACTTCTGTTGCTGCCCAAGCGATTACGTGTCCCCGCCTCCGACGCCAACCCACGTTCCCGGGCACCACACCCTCATGCCAAACACGTCCATGGCTGGCACCCAACCCGGACACTCCCCCACCACCAACACCCGCGCTGGCTCCGCCAGCACACCCCCCGCTAAACCCCGCACACTCGACGCGCGTCGAGCCCGCGGACGGACAAGCACCGCTCCCCCCGCCGAAACGGGACTTCACCCGTCGACAACTCCAACGCCAACCACCTGCACCTACCATGTGGCAATGGTCGCTGACGCTGTCGACGCGGCGCTCCGCGAGGCCCAGGCACTGCTCGGCACCGGCCAAGCGCCCACTCCACGGCCACTTCAGATCACCACGGCAAACCCCGCCGGTGTCGCCTCCTGGCGAGGTATCGCCAGTGACCGAGCAACCGCAACCTCAGCTCAACTCGCAGCCGATATCCAACAGCTCCGCAACACACACCTCAGGGCTGCCGCAGCCATCGAACACGCCAACGCCGTCGTTGCCGATGCGCGACACCAACTCGCTGCAATCCAGGCCGAATGGGAACACGACAAAGCGGTCTTGTCCCCTATCGCTAACACACCCGCCGGCCACGCCGCACTACTTGCAGCCGGCGCACTCCGCATCGATGAGGCCGGCGCCCTTGTCGTCGGCCTCGCCAGTCAGCTCGCCACCCTCGCGCAGGAAGTGTTGGCACTTACCAGTGAGCTGCCGACCACACCCGAGGCCGATGACGGCATCCAGCTCATCGACCACACCGTCCCGCAAGCCCCTCCACCTGATCCTGACAAGCCTCCGACAGGCACAGAGATCGCCGAAGTCCTCCACCAACTACCCATCGGCAACCGACCCCACATTCGCGAGGTACGCACCCCTGAAGACCTTCAGAACCTCTGGGAGTGGGCCATCCAAGGCGGCACCCAGATACCCGACGGCTACGGACAGCCCAGCAAGGGCACCCGCTACCAGCTCCCCGACGGCACCACCATCGGACAACGGCCCGTGGCCGGGTCCAACAACCTACCCGCTCTAGACTTCACCATCCCCGGGCAGGACTACACCAAAGTCCACATCAACCCTCGCGGCGGTGTACCCGACATGCCCACCCCTGCAACGCCGCCCGACCCCACCTGGGGCACGTACATCCCACCAGAAGAACTGATCAACAGTGACAACCCCGCCTTGCGCATTCTCGGCCAGATGATCCTCGACCAACTCGGCCCCAACAACCCGCGCGGACACGGTTGATCAGCACACACAGGGCAGCACCCCGTTGCGCGGATCACACTGCGATGATCTCTACCAGGCTCTCAAGGCCGCGAAAGTCGCCAAGATTTCGTGTGTAGAGCCTGGCCGAATGTGCGTGCGCTGTCGCCGCGATGAGCAGATCCATCGATCGAGCTCGCGGCTGTCGCCCGGCATCCACCACTGCGGCGGCGATTTGGCCGTAGCTGGCCGCCACAGCTTCATCGAGCGGCAAGGCATCAAAGCTCCGTTGCAGTAGGAGAAGTCGTCGCAACCGTTCAGCGCGGACCTTGCTTTCCTTGGCCACAAGGACACCGAAGTGCAGTTCGGCCAACGTCACCGCGCTGACCGCCAGTTCCCCCTCAACGGGAGCTACATCCGCCGCTATCACCACGCTGGTGTCCAGGATCGCTCTCACCGGACGATCCACGGATCCCGCACGCCATGGTCTATTTCGTCGCGATCCGCATCCCAGGCGGGATCTGCGGGCCCCCCGAAGAGTTCCGCCACATCGGACCATCGCCGCCATGCCCGCGGTGTCGCCGGCACCAAACGCGCACCCGGCCGTCCAGCCACAGTAATCGTGATTTCCTCGCCCTCTTCAACACGGCGAATGAGGTCCGAGGCATTCTGTCGCAGTTCACGCAAGCCCACCGTTTCCACTCGCCAACAATAGCACAAGTGCTACACTGTGGAGTACGCGGATCGGCACCATGACGGTCAGCCGTCGCGTCTACTACGGAAGGTCAACATTGTGGTCAGCCCCGAAGGCGCCCCTCCGCACGCCGCACAGGAACGCGCCCTGGCTGACCTATGCGCCAAGCTGCTCGACAGTCTCGACGGCGACGTGCTGCCAATGGCACACCTCGATTCACTCGTCGCCCACAGCGACATCGCCGATACCGCCGACGACCGCCGCTCGCTGGCTACCGACCTCATCGCGGCACTTCTCAAGCAGGGGCGCCTCCTCATCGGGGACGTTGTTGGCGGTGACCCCGCTTACATCCAGCCGTGGACCGGGACACACGCCGACATCATCAACAACGTCCACAATCGCTATGTCCGCGACTACGCGAACACCCGCGGGTGGGACCTGAGCATCTGGCTCTCACTCAACGATCCCGAAAGAATCTGGGACAAGACTGAACCCACTGCTCGCTGACAAGGCCGACAGCAGAAAATCGGATGCGTCCGTGCACCAAATACGTTGTAATAGAAGGGCCTTGTTAGCTCAGTTGGGATGAGCGTTCGCCTGAAAAGCGAAAGGTCGCCGGTTCGATCCCGGCACAAGGCACCATCACTTCCACTGAGCCGACCCACCACCTTCACTGGCACTGGGGGATCCGGTCGATAATCGGGATCTATGCGCATGCTGGTTCTCGCCGACACCGAGCCCGAGTGGGGCGCCATTCCCGAAGCCGTCACTACCCACCAGGCCGACATTGTCGTCACAGCGGGTGACCTCAACGAAACCTGGCTACGCCGAGCACAACTCACCGAGGTATCAGTACCTACCTACGGTGTCTATGGGAATCACTGCAACGGAAGCTACTTGGACACCCTCGGCGTCACCAACCTTCACCTCAATCGCGTTGAGGTCGACGGCACCTCATTCGTCGGGCTCGAAGGCTGCGTCCGCTACAAACGGCGCGGCCGCGACATTCTCTACACCCAAGCCGAGTATGCCGAGATGGTTGCCTACCTGCCCGCCGCGGACGTCCTCGTTACGCACTGCCCCCCGGCCGGCATCAACGATCACACCGACCCGGCCCATGTTGGCATCACCGCACTATGCGACTGGATCGACACCAACCGCCCACTGCTCGTCATCCACGGGCACACCTATCCCGAAAGCCCGATACGCAGCTATCGATCCAGCCGGATTGAGTACGTCAGAGGTGCCTCCGTCGTGACGCTCTGACACCTGCTATCCGGCCGACCCAGGCGTACCGACGTACAACGCACCGCCGAGGTGCCACTCTGCGTGCGGCATTCCACAGTCGGGTCGATACCCCCGGCGATAGGCATTGAGCCCGCACCTGTGCTCCGTCAGGGTCGATCCCGGCCATATCTCGGCGATGCGCTGCCTCGCCACGCCGACGCACTCCACGCGGGCGATGGGGTCGCTCGCCCACAACGTGGCGCCGGCCCTGTTGCAGACCGCCACTCTCCAGCCTTCGGCTGGCCGCTCCGCGCCCAGGTCCCACCGCCTGAGCTCACGGCGAACATCGTCTTCGCCCAGACGATTCCACCCCAGTGTTCCGTCCGGGAGAATGGCATATCTGCCGTCGCCACTGATCTGTGTTCCTGTCGGCCACATCGCGCTACTCGCTCCCCGTCCGCACGCGGGCTCGCTGGCCACCAATCGCGTCGATCTTCGACGGGTCGGCCCGGAATCGGCCTCCGTCTGCGAACACCGCTACCGCTGTTCTATGCGCGTTGCGAAGCACCGCCAGCGCAGCCTCATATCCAGCCCAGTCCACCACGCGCCACAGCACAGGCCCCATGTGCACGTCCACCCACTGCACCTCACTGCCCCCACGCTGCCGAACGCCGCACTGGGGCACCACTGACCATTCCGGCGGTCGCGTCCACGTCACCGACACCACCGACACGCCCGGCCACTCCTCACGCTGCTCCCCGAGCATCGCTGTGCCCACAGCGCCACGCAGAGCCTCACGCACAGCACCGAACGCTTCCAGCACCGCGGACACCTGCGCCGCCGAGGTGAACCGCATCAGGACTTCACCCCACTGCACCGACACCACCGCCAGATCCGTTCGCGAATCCGACACCGAGATATGCCCCGGACTCGGTCGCACAACGACCAGCGTCTGGGTTACCAGCCCTGAGGGAATTACCATTCGATCAACAACCCGAGAACCCAACACCGAAGCAGTCACGACAGAATCCCCTTTCCGTGGGATGCCAGGCCAGCCCAATAGCGTGCCATTACCGCCAATTCTACTGTGCTACACCGACAAAATGCGCCACACAGTGGCCACTCGATGCTCACGGCTGCCGCTGAGCGCCACCACCGCCCGCCTCCTCCTCCTACCCGACAGCTGTACAACACGCCGCACCCTCCCCACCCCTGTGCCGGGTGGGGAGGGTGCGGCTGGTGTGTTGTTTGGCATAAGCGGGGTTGGCGCGATCTCGCTATCAGCAGGTGTCGACGTCTTCACTGTCGACGTTGACCGCTGTTGACCACCACCACACGTCGCCAAGCAGGCTCACAGCTGCGGCGGGCAAGACCATTCTGATGGTGCCGGCCTCGCTGGTGTCGGCGCCCCCGACCATGTTGTGGTTCATCGCCTGCCCATCGCGTGGCGACTCGAACCAGAAGTACTCCAGTGTCTGCCCGCCGAGCTCGTCGTAGCCCAGTTGGACGAAATCTCCGTCCGGGTTACTCGCCAGTAGCGACCACAGCACTGGGGCAGTGGGAGGAACATCGCCGGTGTAGGTGATGGTCACCTCGGCGGTTGTGCCCTCCCATCCGGGGGTGTCCCCCACACGGACCTGCGTCGAGATCAGATCAACCGGTGCCCCGACCGTGGGCGAGGTACACATCGAGTCCTGGCCGGCCAGTGTCTTCCCGTGCGGGGGCGCCGATTCTGCGGGCCCGTCTGATGTATCTGTATCCGGCGCGGCTGATCCACCTGGGGCGAGCGGTGCTGCCGGCGAACTGCTCGGCGCCGTCCTCGGTGCAGTGACAGTTGTGGTCGTCACCACTGGCGAAGAACGATCAGCCGGTGCTTCATTGCCGGCGCACCCAGCAACTAACCCGCACCCGACGACAACGGCTAGACCGACTCCGCGCAACGAGTACTCCATTCCCCGATTCAAACAAGCTACGTGAGCCGCCATCGAGAAACCGCAGGCTGCCGATCTGCTGCCGCGGAGCAGCGGATGGTGTGTACGCGACGCGGCAGGCCGTTCGCGACAGACCGGCAGCCTGCCGGGAGTTTCGATCACCCTTTTCGAATATGCCTGGTGGTTACAACGGTTGCCCTGGCGTCGTCCGGCTGCTGGTGAAGACCGCCACAGGTCACGCAGTAGCCGCGCTGAACCCAATGATCAACACCGTTGGGACTGATCCACGCCCCGGTCCACGCATTGCTGTTGTTCCGCACGCCTCCTCTTTCCCTTGGGCACGTGGCCGCAGTTTAAGTGAGCCGCACCGGAGCCAGGCCACCGCTCACGCTGGGCCCCGGGCCGGCGCCCGCGGGCCCGGTGGGCAGCGGCTGAATGCTGCCCTCGGTGAAATCGCCCCAGTTAGGGTCGGCGTATCCGCCAGGACCGTCGAAGGCGCCGACCGGCGTAGCCTCCACCGCCCCGACTCGCTGTGCACCGTCTTGATCGGAGGATGTGTAGCGCTGCGAGGCATCCCGGAGGTCGTCTGCGTGGCGCTCGTACCGGCTGGCCACATGCGCGCCTGCCGCTTGCAGAGCCGTTTGGAACTCGCCAAACGCGGCGGTGAATGCGGCCCCGACCGGCCCGTATCCCGATTCCATCGCCGCAACAACCGAAGGGTCTGCCTGACAATCTGCCTGGACCTCGGCGCCGACGGTCCGGCAGGACTCGGCGTAGGTGTCAACGGCGTGTGTATCGACTTCAAGCGCCATGGGCGGCTACCTCCCCTTGTGTGGCCTGTGGGGGCCAAGTTTACCGCCATCGACCAGAGGCATTTGCTGCAGCGTCGAAGACGGCGCATCTGTCAGACTGCCCAGATGAAGACGGTCGGCACCATCGAGCCCGCCAACGCGCGGGCCCGGACGACCTCGGTGGCGGCCCGATGAGCGGCCGGCGTGCATCGCCGACCTGGGCAGCAACCAGCGTCCCCGAGATCCGCCAGCGGTGGTGTAACGCTCTCGATGCAGTGGCTCACCGCTTCTCCGATGTTGGGTTGGCCCCACCAGCCCCGTTCCACGACCGCGCGTCGGCAGCCCGCCGTCGGCAGATGCAGGACCAGCTGGCCGCACAGCTGCGGGTCATGCAGACCGAGACGGCCGCCCTGCGCGACGCCGAGTTGTTCTGGGTTGCGCGTCCGATGGTCGACTTCATCGTGGAAGCAGCGTCGTCATTGCCGGAGTGGACACCGGCGCTCGCGATCCCTTGTCCCAACGGTCTGCTCTGCTGGGCTAAGCCCGCCGGTTCGGTGCCGTTCGGCGCGCCCGGCTCCGCGACCGCCGATGTCAGCTGGGACGGGGTCTGGTGGTGGACCCGCTCTGATGGTTTCCTTCAGCTCGCGCCGGCGAGCCGGTTCACCAAGCAGGCCGCCCTGCTGGAGCCGTATCAGGTGACCACCCCACTCTGGGCGGCAACCAGCATTGTGGTCGATCCCCGCGCTAATCGCACCGCAGAGGCCAACGGCGCCGAGGATGCCCATCCGTTCATCAGTGTCGTCGGCGCTGCCTGGCTATTGATGCATCAGGCCAGCACCACTCAGACTCGCACCCTTTCAGATCATTCCGGTACCCGACAAGGTGAGCCGGCGCGGCAGAAGGGATCCGGAACCAAGCTGCCGGCGCAGGTGACCCTGGTCGACATTCGGCACCGTACCGAGCCTGGCAATCCTGCCGAAAGCACTGACGAGTCCCATCGTCAGTACAGCCACCGCTGGTGGGTGCGCCCCCACTGGCGCCAGCAGGCCAAGGGCCCGAACCGGAGCCTGCGCGAGCCGAAATGGATTGGCCCCCATATAAAAGGGCCTGACGATGCGCCCCTGATCGAAAAGCCGCGGGTCAACGTCCTTCGCCGTTGACGGTCCGTTGCTGCCCGCAAGTTGGCGAATAGCAACTCTGGCAATTCGAACCGCCGGCGGCCGTGTGAACGTAGTCTGATCAAGGCAACTCGTGAGCGGCCCGGGGGATGCAGATGACCGAGTTCGACGCAGATATTCCTGATGAGGTGTTAGCGGCTCTGGATGCCGTCCCATGGGACATCTCTCGTCCACCGCGTCACACGCCCCCTGATCTGCTAGCGAAGTTCCCGGCGGCAATGGTCGTGGACGAGACTCTGGTCTGGGCATCGATTCGATGGCCGAAGTCCGTTGGCCGGCCAACGGCGAAGCATCTTTATCAGGGATTCGATATCCAGATGTACCGCAAAGACAAGGTCTATGGGTTTGAAAACGGGGCTGAGCGAGATTGGGATATCAATACCCCCATGGCCAGAATGAGTGTGCGAGATAGCAACGTCGACAACGATTCTCACTACGGCGTCCACATTGTCGCGCACATGCATTCCACGGGGAACAAGGACAGCAAGGGCAGAGATATGCTCTACACCGCCGAGGTGGCGCTTCTGCCTGGGATCAAATGGACTTCGCCGGCCGCATTGTTCACACAGGGCCGATACCGGACCGTTGATCCCCCAAAGCGGTGGTTCTCATTCCCGGGCCCGGTACGACTAGACCCCTTCACCGTGCAGTTCGTCGTCCCCGAGTTTCACCTCCGGTCGTAACGACCTGCGGGGTACGAACCAAAGCCAAAGGGGCCCACGCACTAGCCGAGACGCTGACTTACTCCGCGAGCTAACTCGTACAGTTTTCTCCTCTCTTTCGCGGACCTACTGGCTTAGCCTGGTTTCATGGGTAGCAGCGAGACCACCGGCAGCGCCGGAGTCGACTTCATCAACGACCCCGACCTGCGTATACGGGATCTGTCATACACCGGCAGTCGTATGCGCCAGCTGGTTGATCTCACCAAGGGATCGTTCTTCGACATGGGCTTCGGGCCACGCAATGGGGCCTCCGACAGCTACGCCGCCACCGTCGACGAGGAGTGGCCAAGAGACCGCCTAGAGATCTACATCAAAGAAAAGCCTCGTGGCCCCGGCTATGTCTGCGACATCGTCTACTACTGCGAAGATCTGCCCGTCACTGTGTATGCGGTTCTGATCAACCGCGGCCGCGGACTTGAGGTCGCCGAGCTGGAGCTGTTCCGACGCAACTGGGGCTGCTTCGACGACCACGACAACTACCTGCATCCCGATGACCAAGACCCTATCGACCCCGACGAGCCCACGACCCTGATCACAAGCGATACGCTGCGCCGCATCCCGCTCGGGGACATCCTCGCTCGCGTCGAACGCGACCTGCCCGATGATTCGTGGCGCAACGAGGGCATACAGCAGATGCCCGGGAACACACGCCTGCGGGTCGAGGACCTCTCCGGCGATCAGCGTCGAGCTCTGGAGAACACAACCACGGTGACCGCCAGGCGCAAGGGGCGCCCGGAACTCAGCGACGAGCTGCTGATCGAGGTCGCCGAGGCCTACATCGGTGAAGCAGCCCGCGGCCGCGGAGCGATCGGGCGCGTCTCAACAATGTTCGACCGACCTGAACCGACCATCCGCGACTGGATTGCCACAGCACGTAAACGCGGATTCCTTGCTCCCACAACGCCAGGCCGGCGCGGGGCCGCACCCGGCCCGAATCTGCCCCGCGCTCCTCGGGCGTATGCGGCACCAGACCTCACTCGGGCACGCAGACGTACAGTGCTGCGGATGATCGAGGGAGACCGCATTCTTGATGCCGACATCGGCGAGGACGCCTTGCTCCTGTACACCGTGTCCGGCCTGGTATGCAACGAGGTTGGAGTGGCCAAGATGGATGCGCTGCAGGCAGCGATGCAGGACCCACAGGTCCTCGACGCGGCGCTGAACATTCTGAATAAGGCGCGGCGCCGTCACGCCGCTGCGGGCCGCTAGGACCGGCAGCCGCGCTTCTCAACCCCGCTAGGCCGCGCAGTGGGCTCGGGTTTGCGGTGGTCTGGATAACCACCGGCCCTCGTGAGTCAATAGAGTGAATCTATTTGCGCTGCTAAGGCTTACGCACTAACGGAGGTGGTTGCTACCATGCCTGCACACTCCCTGGCCGACGTGTTGGCGGCATCGCGGCTGAGCCTGCACAGCGCGGTCAACGCCGAGTCCCCGGAGCGGCGACGGATGTTCTGCGTGGACGCTGGCGATCTGGCGGCGACCGTTGCACTGGATCCGACCGCCTCGGCCGCTGAGCGTGACCGCGCCGCTCTCTACGCCGACGAGGCGCGCGGCATGCTCGATGCCCTTCGCCGCTGCGGGGCCGGCCATGGCTGACTTCGGTCGAGCGCTGGCACTAGCCTTCACCACCCGAACCATCCGCCAGCTCGCCGCCCTTCATCACCCACTGCCGACTGATCGGCTCGCCCTGATCGCAGAGCTCGCCGGCCCTGACGACACCCTGGGGGATGCATTCGACTTGGCTTACGCCGAACTTGCCAGCCAATATCGCTGTGAGTACGTCTTCGCCAACAGCTTGGTCCACACACTGAGCGCACCGGGGCACACCAGCAACGCTATCAGCGGGTTGCGGGTCTCCATGTCGATCGCTGACCTAATCGTCGCCGACAAGTCTGCCGCTGCGTACGAGATCAAAAACGGACTCGACAGCTTCACTCGACTGGACATGCAGATGCTCTGCTACAGCAGGTGTTTCGAACATGTCAACGTCGTGACCACTCGCCAGAAGGCAAGCCGGGCGGCCGCACAGACGGCCGCGCACATCGGCGTGGTGACGCTAACCGATGACGACGCTCTCGATGTGGTGCGCTCGGCCGGCGGTGGCCTGTCTCGCCTCGACATGTCCTCGCTGTTTCGCGTCCTGCGCCGTGGCGAACTGCTGACCATCCTCGGCCGCCATGTTGGCTACAGCATCGATGTGCCCAACGCCCAAATCTATCGCCGACTCAACGCACTGTTCATGCAGCTGCCCATCGACACCGCCTACGGCGAGTTCGTCGCCGCGCTGCGCGAGCGCGACCTACGCTCACGCCAAGCCGCCCAAAGCGCACAGTTGCCCGCATCGCTGAATGCAGCAACCTCCGGGCTGCGCCTCACCCCACCGGGGTGGCGGCGGCTGGCCACCCAGCTACGCCGCCCGGCCCACGAGTTCCGAACCCGCGGCGCACGGGCCACGGTCACGGATCGATGAGGAACTTCAACAGCGTTTCGATCCGGTAGCCGAGTTCATAGGTGGCGGGCAGATCCCAGCGAGGAGTAATCCACTGCATGACGATCTCGTCGGCGAGAAGCTCGTAGAGGCGTTCGGTGTCGTCGTTGACCCACGCCTCGATCACCTCACCCTGAGGGTCGACATCCAGGGGTGCGTAGTCCTCTCCACCGGATTCCGGGATGCGTTTGGGGTACTCCTTGCCATTGATGATCACAAACCCGTCGGTCTCCACACCGATCCGCTGCGTCGGAGCGCCCGGGGGCACCTTCTCGTCGCGACGCCGTGACGGCAGCTTCGCCGCAGGATCAGCGGAGTCGCGCCAACTCCGCACACGCGCCGGCGTGGTGCCGAGCTGGCGGGCCATCTTGGTCATACCACCAGCGCGATCGATCGCCGCCCACCGATCCAGCCATAGCTTGTCCACACCTGCCGGCGGCTGATCGCGGCGGCCGCGGCGCGCAATCGTCGCCTCCGACAGGGCTTCGCTATCGGTGTGCTGGGCGATACGGCGGGCCATCTCCTTGCGCGCTCGCCTGCCTGCCTCGGCACGGCGCATCCGCTCGGGCATGCGTTGCCATACCCCGCGCATCTCGCTGAGGCGCCGCTCGGTAAGCACTTTGAGCGCCTCCTGAAATCCCTCGCCCTGTGGGGACTGAGGCGTCGACCCGCCGGAGAGCTTCCAGAACTTCACAGCAACTCATCGGGGATGCTCTTGAGCCGATAACTGCCGTTGGTGCGCGTCCCGTCAGGACGCAGCGGGTCCTGCAGGTCCGCCGGATTGATCCCGTCAGGGACCCGGTAAAACCACGCATCGGCAAGGCATTCGGTCGGGTACAGGTCGAAGTCGCGGCCGATGCGCCGGGCGTAACGCAGCGCTCGCCAGCGAGTGAACCCTTCAATGGCGGCGTACCACGCAGGCTGCTGGTGGTGCAGGTAAGGATGCTTGAACGCGCCCTCACCGGTGCCGGCGAGCCGGCCCAGGTAGCTGGTGTAGATGGCCTTGATCATGTTCTCGTAGTCGGCGCGACCGGCTGCCCGGGCGGCAACCAGCCTGGCGCGCAATGTTTCACCGAACTGTTTGAGCCACTGGTGCTGTTCGGGCCACACCCAGGCCGCTTCGATCTGTAGTTCGGCCACGGCCAGACCAGCGCCACCGTTGTCCGGCGGCGCGATGAGCTGCTGGACATCAATCGTGGTCGCCCAGAACGTTGATTCCTTGGTCCACGACATGCCCGGGTGCGGCACGGGCAGCTTTGGCGACAGCCCGTCGAGGCTGTCGGCGGCGGGCACGGTGATCTGGTACAGCCCGAACGGTGGTCGTTGCTCGTCGAACACTGCTGCCTCGATGCTCTCCCACTGTGGTTTGCCGTAGCCCAGGTAGAGACCTTCAGCCGAGGGTAGATACGCCGCCTGCTGGTCGAGTTCGACGTCGGTGCCTTTACCGCGACTGCGGTGGGGCTTGCGCCGCCAGCTGGCCGGGCCCCACCACTGGCCGGGGAACTTGCCGCGCTCGTCGACAGCGGCCGGCAGCGGGCAGGGAAGTACCTTGGCCTGCGGATCGGTCTTGGGTTTGGGACGGGCCCGCCGCATGCCGGATTCGGCGATGTGCACACCCACGCGCGTCCAGCGTGGTGCGGGCAGGGCCTCGTCGATCTCGTGCAACCAGGCGATGCGATCGCCGAGCAGGTGCGCCGCGTCGACCTCATCGTCGGGCAACACGGTGTCGGTGCCTTCGATCCCGATGATGCCCCGGTCGGCGGGGCGCGCTGCCGACGGCTGTAGCGACGTTGCCGGCATCAGGATGAGTTCGATGGTGCGGTCGGTGCCGCCGCTTCCCTCGTCGGCGCTGAACTGGCAGGTGAAGTAGCCGGACTGGGCGTATTTCACTGTGGCGCCGAAGAATTCGGCGACCAGATCGGGCAAGGACGCCTCGTTGGCTTGATCGGCAGGGAAGTTCAGCGCTTCGAGTGCTTCCCCGGTGATCCAGACTTGGGGGTCGCCCTGGTCGGCGCGGCTGCTCCACCGATACTTGGTGGCCAGTTTGCCGAGGTCGCCGGGTTGACCTAGTGGCCGCGATTTGACTTCGCCGGCCGGGGTGACGATGCCGTAGCTGGTGGCGATGAGAACCCGGTGATCGGCCGCCGAGAGCGCCACGTCGTCCCATTGCCGGGAGCGCCTGGGCCAGTGCTGTGGGTCAT
Organism: Mycobacterium sp. smrl_JER01; assembly: GCF_048513595.2. NCBI lineage: Bacteria > Bacillati > Actinomycetota > Actinomycetes > Mycobacteriales > Mycobacteriaceae > Mycobacterium > Mycobacterium sp. smrl_JER01. The sequence goes on from NZ_JBLXXK020000002.1 coordinate 12,710, forward strand.
CGTCGGCGCCGACTGCGGTGTCCGCGATGGTCGCGTTGTCCTCACCGGCTGTCTGGCTGTCGGTGAGCAGGTATCGCTGGACGGTGGGTTCCCACCATCCTCGGGTGGGCCCTTGCTCGGGATCCCCGACAACGACGTCCGGGCCGGGAAAGTCCTCGGGGATCCCGCGGCCAAGACGGGTGACTACTTGCTGACGGGACAGTGTGACCAGGGGACCGTCGAGTTCGCGACAGCGTTCGGCGGTGATCCAGTCGAGGATGTCGCTGGCTTCGCCGTCCTCGCCGAGCTCGAAGACCCGACCGTCTTTGATTACATAGGTCGTCACGGCCGGCCCTTTCCTGCATCGTCGGAGGTATGTGGGGGCGGCGGTGGCGGTGGCGGTACTTGCAGGGCGAGGCTTTCAGCCAATGTGCCGCGGCGCCATTTGACCCGCAGAGACTCGACGGCTGAGGCGGTGCGGCCTACCTGGATGGCGGCTTCGGTCACCGGCAGTGACAGGTCCAGGGCGATACGCGCGTCGCCGATGGTCCAGGGGCGTCCGCGTTTGGCTGCTGCGGCCCCGGTGCGCTCCGCGCGGCGCTCGCTGTAGCGGCGGCGCTCGGCGCGTGAGCGTCGCTGTGGCGGTGGTGTTGGATCGTCCGACATGGGCGTCGCCTTCCTGCGTAGGCAGTGAGCCCTCATGCTAGGCGTGGGCCACGACTGAGGGATCTTGGGTGGCGCATCGCGTACGGGCGTCAGTCTCACGGCGCGACCGCCGGGCAGGTCGCCGCTGCGATGTTGCGTTCCTCGGTGGTGATCGCGAGGCCATAAGTCACCGCGACGGTGAGGTAGCGGGCGATGTAGGGGCAGCGGTAGGCCGGGTTCGGCGGCAGCCATGTCAGTCCGGAGTCCGACTTCTCGCGGTTGATCGCGCCACCGACAGCAATGAGGTTCAGCGGATCGTTGGCAAACGCGACGCGCTGGGGCAGGTCCCAATGCGCCGCCCCGGCATCCCATGAGCGCCCGAGAGCAAACACGTGGTCGACCTGGACCGCGGCCGGGTCACTGACGTCGAAGTGGATGGTTTCAGCCGTGTATGGATCGACGAGGACCCCTGACAGGACCTTGCAGCCCTGCGTTCCAGGCTTGACGGAAACATGTTCGAGCTGGCTGCGCAGGATCCGCGAGCGAGTGTCACATCCGCTGTGATCGTTGGGGTCGTTCCAGGCGGGACCGAATGAACACGCTTGTCCCCGTTTGCAACTCCGGTCATAGCCGTCGACTTCAGGCAAGACCTCGACGGTGCGCACCTGATCGAGCAGCGAACCGATCTGCTCATCAGGCACCACGGGCACCACTGGCGCGGACGGGGCTGCGACCGTGGCCGACGACGGCAGCAGTGAGGTCAATTCCTCAGGTATGCCTCCGGCTAGCACGGTCAGTGTTATCGCGGCGGCCGCGGTGATCAGCAAGCGCCGCTGTAGGGACTTCATCTTCCGCTTGATCCGTGTCATGCGGTGCCGCCTTTCAGTGCCGATGGTGATGCAGGCTGCATCACCGAGGGTGTGCCCTCATGCTACACCCGTAGCTAGCATGAGGGTTAGTTATCCGCGGGCGAGGTCGCGGAACGAGGACATGTGAAGAGTTGACGCCACGGTGCAGGTTCTCGTTGGCCCGTTCCTGTGCTTTGCCAGGATGAGGTCTGCTTCACCGGCCCGTGGGCTGTCCCGGTCGTAGCCGTCCGGGCGGTTGATAAGGATTACCAAGTCGGCATCCTGTTCCAGCTGACCGGTCTCGCGCAGGTCAGAGAGCTGTGGAACCTTGTCGACACGCTGTTCGGGTCCGCGGTTGAGCTGGCAGACCGCGACCACCGGCACGTCAAGTTCCTTGGCCATCAACTTGAGGCTGCGCGAAAACTCCGCCACTTCTGTTTGCCGGGACTCCACCTTTTTGCCTGAGGTCATCAGCTGCAGGTAGTCCACCACGATCAGCTGCAGATCTGTCTTCTGCTTGAGCCGGCGCGCCTTGGCGCGGATCTCCATCATGGTCAGGTTCGGGGAGTCGTCGATGAACAACGGGGCGTCGGAGATCTCGCCCATCCGCCGGGCCATGCGCGTCCAGTCGTCGTCGCTCATCCGGCCGGCGCGCATGTCGGCCAGTTTGATGCGGGCCTCAGCCGACAGTAGTCGCATCACAATCTCGGACTTACTCATCTCCAAGCTGAAGATGACGCTCGCGTGTCCGTGCTTGATTGAGCAGGACCGCATAAAGTCAAGTGCCAGAGTCGATTTCCCTTGGCCGGGACGGCCCGCGACGATGACCATCTGCCCGCCGTGCAGGCCGGTGGTCACTTCGTCGAGATCGGCGAATCCGGTCGGAACTCCTTGGCCTTGACCGCCGCCGGCCTGGATCGCGTCGATCTCGTCCATGGTGGGCTGCAGCAGGTCCTCCAGCGCCACCATGTCCTCACTGCCGCGGTCCTCGGTGACGTCGTAGATCTCGGCCTGGGCGCGGTCGACGACCTCGGCGATGTCGGCGCCGTCGGCGCCGGCGTAGCCGTACTGCACCACCCGGGTGCCGGCCTCCACCAAGCGGCGCAGGACGGCCTTCTCGGCGACGATGCCGGCGTAGTAGCCGGCATTGGCGGCCGTGGGAACCGTGGCGATCAGCGTGTGCAGGTAGGGGGCTCCTCCGACACGCCGCAGCACTCCGCGTCGATCGAGTTCGGCGGCGACGGTCACCGCGTCCGCCGGTTCGCCCTGGCCGAACAGGTCCAGGATCGCGTCGTAGATCTGTTGATGGTTGGGCCGGTAGAAGTCCTTGGGCCGCAGCCGTTCGAGCACATCGGCGATCGCATCCTTGCTCAGCATCATCCCGCCCAGTACGGACTGCTCGGCCGCTAGGTCCTGCGGTGGTTGGCGAGCATCGTCGAGATCGGTGTAGGGCTCCGCCGGCCGTCGGTGCTGGGTACGCGCTGGAGCGTCGTCGAGATCGGTCATGCCGGGATCACCTCCTCGAATTCGGCGTCGTCTTCACCTGCGGCCAAGTCGGCAGCGATGTGCGGCCAGCACTGGTCGCACACGTTCGCCATCGACTTGAGTGGCAGTTCAGGGCGGTAAACGCCGCCCTCGGAGCCGCAGACCACGCAGTCGCAGCCACCGCTGATCGCCAGATCGATCAGCAGGTCGGTGCTCAGCGACGTCACCGCCGGAACCGGTTCCACCACGGCGGGTTCCGCGCGCTGGGCCAGGATGTCTCTGGCCCAGCGCGCCAACGCTTCCGCCAGGGGCATCTCCGTGAACATGCCGGCCACTCGACGCGCCGCCGCTGCCAACGCGGCCACCGGATCCTTCGACCGCCGCCCGAACTTCACCTCGTCGGCCCGAAGCACCTCCGCGCGCAGCTCCGGGCTGGTCACGGCCGCCACGTCGGCGTACCGGCGGGCTTTGGCGTCGTCAGCTTCGGCACGGGCCGTTGCAGCGGCTTCGGCATCCCAGGCCTGCTGCAGCGGGCGCAACTGCGGCCCGGAACCCACGACGTTGCGCTGGAGGCGCCAGACCGCCAGCTTGTACGGGCGCTGCACGTCGGCGGGCATATCGGCGCTCAGCACGTCGAGGATCTGATCCGGGCGCCATCCCCGCTTCAACCGCTGCAGGATCTCGCCTCCGAGCTTCCACCGCAGGTGCTTCGGGAGGTTGGCCATAGGCTCGGGCAGCCCATCGAGGACCGCTTTTAGCTCCCCTTTGGGAACCTTCACCTCAGTCGGTCGCGAACCCGGCCGCCGCCTGTCGCAGCGGAGGGTAGGGAGGTACTTCGTTTGGTCTATATAAGGACGCGGCCCAGAAAAGGTGACGGAATCGGGCCGCGAATGGCCGCCGCAATTGGTGATTACCCGGCCGGAGCTGTCTCGTTCGAGCACCTCGACATCGCCCACGAACTGGCCGTGAACGGCAATCAGCGAGCGGGCACCGCGGCCCCTAGCAGGCCGATACACGATCAGGTCGGCTGCAGCTAGCCCGGCCAGCGCCCGCCCGATGGTCTTGACGTCGTAGCGCCGCTCACCGGCCGCTGCGACAAGCTCAACGATCTGCGTCAGCGCCACCGCGTCGTCGGACAGCCTGCTCCACCCGCACAACAAGCGCAGCACGGCCGCCAGCACGTGACGGCGCGCCCCACGTAGCTTCAAGCCAGCGGCAGCGCCTTCAACGCGTTCGCGCACCGTGGCAGCGTCGTCGAAGGCGATCCGCTGGCGCGGCGGCCTCGACGACCCCGGCCGGCATGCACCGCGCCTGCTGGCGGCCGACATGCCGACACCGCCGGCCCCCCCACGACGGGCGGCCCGGCGAACTCCGGTTGAACTGTGTTCAGGGTAGGAGCTACCCTGAGAACTACCTAGCATGGTGTTCTCCCTGGTGGCACAGGGACCGCGATCTCACCGTCTGGCAGCGGTGGTTTCGACACGAGACTCGGAGCGCGTTACTCCGGGGATCGGATGTTCATCTCGTTCCAGACCCCCATTCGGGGGGGCTCTGGCTTGCGGTCCCACTATGGATTTGTCAGAAGTGGCCCCCTACTGCCGGGAACCCGGTAACGGAGTCAGATCACCCCCTTTCAATCCGTGGGAAGTCACGGCGCGGCATCCGATCAGCGGGTGACGGTGGACGTTGGACGGCGCTGTGGTCCTCCCCCACGGCCACAAGGCGGGATCGGCCGCCGGGGGCGGGCGTGCCGAGCCGGCGCTCTCGCCCGGCGAAGCGACTTTCAGGCACTTCTGGTCACCGTGTTGCTGACAGGGATGCTCAGCGGCGCAGCCAAGGCGACCTCGGCTGCCGACCGCAAGACCGCCAGCATCGATTCGCCGTCGACCTTTGCGGCGAAGTCGGTGAGCGTGGTGTGCGGCGGCAACTGCGCGCGTACCGCGGCGAGCACAGCGGCGTACGGCGCGGCCCGGCCGGTCTGCTCCCAGGCAGCTCGCAGGGCTTCGTAGATGTAGCAGTGCGCCACCGCGGAGGCATTACCGGCCAAGGCGCCCGCCGCGGTCATGAGCACCTCACCGACCACCGACCCCAGCTCCCCGCCTCGCGGCGTACGACCGGCACCGGTGGTCGGACCGCTGGTAGGGCCACCGACATCTACTCGCCGATAGGCCGCACGCAGGCAGGTCGCCAGATCAGCCACGGACTTGCCCTCTGTCGGCTGCATCGGCACCGTCACTGCGCCGTGGTGGCCAATGTGGACCTCCCAGCCGCGGTAGGCGACCCGAGCCGCGCGCGAGACGCCCTGCGCGGTGGTCTGGTCGATCTCCTCGACCCGGATCTCATTGTCGGAACTCGCTTCTGCTCGAATCTCAAAGATGTTGCTAGTCATGCAGTTTGGAACCTCCTTCGAATCGGGTGAATGTCGCCGTCATAGCTGGACGCAGCGGCCGGAACCCCACCGCATCGTCGAAACTGAGTTGTTCGGCAATTGGCCGGTTGGACCACAGCACCTCGCAGCGCGCCGTCCGGGAGCGGCCCTGCCCAGTTTTTGCCGGTACCTCCAAGCGCGACCACCCGACCAACGCCTCGTCATAAATCGCCGACGGGTAGCCGGAGAGGACCACAGCTGCCCGACACGCCAGCAGCGCCTCCAGCAGCTCGATGTGCTCAGCGTCGGACTTGAACTCATGGCGATACCCGGCCCCGCCGGCAGTACGGCTGGAACCCAAATACGGGGGGTCGACGTAGAGGCAACAGGAGCGGTGCGCACCGTACTGGGCGATCACATCCAATGCGGGACGGCACTCCAAGCTCACCCGGTGCATGCGCTCGGCGGCCGCGGCCATGCGTTCGGTGTAACCGTCGAGATAACCCGGCATGCTGGTCGACGATCCCGCTGGGTCGACATACATGCGCCACCCGGTGCGGCGCAGCGTGCCACCACGACTCTGGGAGATCTGTATCCACACCAGACGCGCGACTTCCAGTTCATTCAGCACAGTGAGGTCGGCGTCCCATGCCTGCTGGTGCTCGGCCCGCGAATGCGGAGTCAGCGAGCACAGACGCGCGAGTTCAGCTGGGCGCTCACGCAACACCCGCCAGAAGGTGATCAACCGCTCGTCGACGTCGTTGACCGTCTCCATCAAGCTCACCGGCTTAGCGAGCAATACCGCCAGGCTTCCGCCGAAGGGTTCGACATAGTGCTGATGGCGCGGAAGAGCCGCCGCGATCCGGGTGGCCAACCGAGTTTTTCCGCCGCGGTAGGCGAACGGCGGCGTACGCGCAGGGGTGGTCACGAGCCCATTCCGGCCGCGCGCAGGGATCGCTGCTGGTAGCGACGGTCAACGACCGACGAGCCGGTCAGTGCACCGCCGCAGCTCAGATCCCGCATCACCCGATACCGCTCACCGGCGCCAGCCGCGCCCAGTCGCGTCAGCGCCTCGGCGGTCTCGGCGGCCCTGACGCCTACGCGCGTGGGGTTGTCCAGCAGCGACGTCTCGATGCCAAGGCGGCCCAGCACCGTCGCTAGGGTCAGCATCATTGGCACCGACGGGCAGCACACCTTCATGCCGTGCCGGGTGAACCGTGACGCCGCATGCACCGCGCCCCTGCCAATACCTTCGGCCTCAACCAAGCCTCGGCCGAACGTCCACCGGCCGTCTTCATGTAACCCGTACTGCTGCAGCGTCTCTCGTGGCCTCGGAACGTGAACCACGCCCGGCCGCGGGGAACATACGGTTGGCTCGACCAGGGTGTCGAGCACCCATCGCGCAGTGGCCTGGTGAGCGAACTCAAAGTGCAGCCCACCGCCGACCCGCCGGCTGGGGGTGAAGGCCAGCAGTGCGCCCAGGTGCACGACACGCACTCGGGCGCTCGTCGATATCCGGCACAGCTCGACACGCAACGCGGTTGCGAGCTCATCCATCGCCTCACCCACGCCGGGATCCCTTGCCAGGGCGGGGTGAAGCCGCGCCCGCTGACTCCGCGGCGATCTCGCGCAACTGATTCATCGCCGCGGACCACCCTTTGCTCTTGCGGCGCTCGGGGACGAACACACCCGCATAGATCCCGGACTGCTGTTCGGCGGCGACGGCCTCAGCTGCGCAGCGTGTCTGAACCGGGCAGCGCTGGCACATCTGTTGCAGATAGGTCCACACCGGCTGCGCGGGCCTCCGCTCGGATGTCCAGAGCTCAGGAGCATCGGGGGTCTCGCGAAAGCACACCGCCTCGGATCCCCAATGTTCCTCCGTGCCCGCGGGCAGTGATGTCATCGCACCAGGCCCTGCACAGGCGACCGCCCGGAAATCTCGGCGATGAACCGAACCGCCATCGCCACCACGCGAACCGCGGCCGGGCGTGCCGGGTCGTCGAAGCGCACCGCCGACCACAGGGACTCGTACTCGCGCTTGAGGTAACCGAACCCTTCATGACTCGACGCCAATGTCCGGCCAACCGGCCCGACATCACCGATGACGCAATGGCATTCCCGCGCGGCCGCCGCGTAGCGCTCCGATGCAGGCCCACTCTCGTAGAGGTCGGCGACGAACCGCAGCGCCATAGCACCGACCTGCACTGCCTCGGCACGCGCTCTGCCGATCCGGTTGGCCCGGACCTCGTCCCAAAGCTCGTCGACCTCTTCAGCCAGCACCATCGCCGCTTCCTCGACCGAGCAGAAGACGCCCGGGAACGCCTCCAGCGCCGCGCGTAGCTCATCGCCGATCGCCAGCTCGGCATTGCGGCAACGGTCTTCGGCGTCGATGGTGGCGCAGGCGCTGAACATCAGGCGCGGTGTTCTCATGATCCGACCAGCTCTCGCACCGGGTTGAGCAGCGCCATACATCCCGCGCAGGCGCCATCACCGGGAACGCTGGGCGATCCACATACCGTGCACGCTGCGGTGCACGTCCAGCACGCCATCTGACCCTCGATGAGTACCGGGTCGACAGGCAATCGCCCACACATCGGGCAGGTATCGAACACCGATGGCACCGCATGGCGGCGATGACCAGCGGCCACTCCGTTATGCAGGCCCAACGCGCACGCCGGGGCTTCGACTACGGCAGATGAATCAGCTTCTCGGGTTGATTCGGCTGTAGAGCAGCCGCTACCCTGAGTATGACCGTGCAAAGTCAACTCCTCTCAGTGGGAGACCCGGGACGCAGAAGTTGCGGTCTGTCGTCCTAACCCAGATCAGCCCCCCGTTTTCGCCGGGGGGTTGGTCTATTTCTGGGCCCGGGTCATCGCTATGAAGATGTCCGATTGACGGATCCTGGAGTCAGCGCCCGGATCCGCCATTGCTCACAGAGGCAGCGGCATCACCTCATTCGCCAACCGTGGATCTTGCTGCGCGCACATCACAGCCGACCTTGTTCATCGGTACAGCCCTCGACGTGGCGGCGCGCGTGCTCGGAGGCCGCTGACGGCCGTGCCCAATACACTGTGCGGCCACGGCTTTCCACGCGTTCGACGACTCCATGTCGATGCAGACGCAGCAGCGTCCGGTAGACACCTGACTCGACCGCCCACGCACCGAAGCCAGCCTCGAGTGCCCGGTGCCGGAACTCCGCCGTCGAAATCGCTCGCCCGGCAGAGCTGTCGATGACAGCCTGCAGGAATGCGCCCAACTCGGCCCTGGGTTCATCGCCGAGGTCAGGGGTGTGATGAGGCTCCCACTGGGCCGTCGCAGTCTGCATTTCTGTGGTCCGGCTATCCCGTGGGTGCGTGCGCGGACATCGCCAGGGTCAGCGGCAACACCAGCTGTGTCTCCGCTGCAGCGCGCGTCGGCGTGTAGTCCGCCAGCTCGATCACCTCGGCGCCGACTTCATCACTGCTGCTGCCGTCGCCGGCCGGCTCTGGGGCGTCAACGTCCTGCATACCCTGCGCGTCACCGGCACTCTCCGAGCACGCACCGCCTGCGGCACGGCGAGACAGGACCTGCGCCACTTCCGCTCCGGGTGAGCGCGCCGGACCGACGTCGAGACCGGCGATGATGCGTAGTTCCTTGCGGTTGCGTTTCAAGCCGGGGCCCGGCGCCAGCCGGTATCCGCCCCAGACGCCATGCTCAGGCTGCGGATCCAGGGTCAGGGCGCGCAGGGCGCAGCGAGACTGATAGAAGCACGACCAGCAGTCCGCGGCGGCTTCAGCGTCGGGCAGCTGTCCCTCGGGAAACCAGCGTTCGGGATCACCCTGGAAGCACGGGGTCATCTGCTCGGGTTCGGTGTCACGCATCTGGTGTTTGGTCACCTTGTGCATGGGGGCGCCTCCATCGTGGTGAAGGCGCTGATGAGCGCAGAGTTGGGCACGACAAAGCTCCTCATGTGTCAGAGATTGGTGATCGCCGAAGCGTCGGGGCGTCCAGGCGCGACGAAGACAGCACTTCCTGGTGCGCGGAAAAGGGTTCCTGTGCAAGCGAATTCGTGGTCGAGATTCGTTTCCCGGGTACGGCTGCTGACGGCCTGCTGGCCGCTTGAGTGTGAACGTGTTACCCAGGGGTGGTTACCAGTGACTCCTCAGCGGGCGCTCCCTCCGGTCTGTGTGACCTAACGTCCCGAACGTATCAAAGCACCAAACATGTTGGCAACATTTACGGAGAAGTCGTTGTGTCGTGCACTTCAGATAGTCGCCTGACCAGGGACATTGCATATGAGCGCTCGGATACCGGGAGCTGCGGAATCAAAGGTGCCAACAAAGTTAGCGTCTGCTCGACGCGACCTTGAATCTCCGTGTACATCGCGAGACGAGCTGACTCGGCCACACCGTCGGCTCGCGCCATCTGCACCGCACTCTCGGCAAATCCCAGGACCGCCTCCGCCATCTGCAAGGTTGCATCAGCCGCTGGCGGCACTCCAGCCCCGGATGTCTCACCACCGGTGATTGCCTCCCGAAGGTCTGATTCGGGAACGCCGTATAGGTCGGCGAGCACCGGACGTAGCGCCGCCGGCGGGGAGTACTTGCCGAGCTCCCATCCCGAGACCGCCGAGGGTGCCACATTGATGCGCTTGGCCAGCGCAGCCTGGGTGAGGCCGGCCGCGATCCTGAAGTGCTTGAGCTCCCAACGCTGCCGCGCCGGCATCTCCAGAAAGTCGACGAGATCGCCACCGAAAAAGTCCACGATCTTGGTCAGCAGCTTGAGCGAAGGCGTGGAACGACCGCTATAGAGACTGCTCAGCGTCGTTGGAGTCACGCCCAGCCCGGCGGCGATCGCCTTCTTGGTCATCCCCGCCTTGTCGCAGGCCTCGCGAAATGCTTTGGCGGAGAAAAAGTCAGAGGTGTTGTCTGCCATCAGCGGGTCATCCGACCCGGGCAGTCACTGCCGAAGCCGACCAACCTGGTCGCACAGGGAACCGTGGCGCCAGACCGTGACTTCACGAGCCGTGAAGCCTTCAGTAGCCATGGATCGCGGCAGCGCTGCCCTGATCGCCAGCGACATACCGCCCAGCCGCGGCTCGGAGGTCCTCGGCATGTTTGGTGAAGTGCTCGGCCACCGCGGTCCCCGAGGCCAGCATGGCCTGCTGGAACTCGCCGACCGCAGCCGTGAACTCCGCGCCCACCGGTCCGTATCCCGTCTGCATCGCTGCAAGCAGCTCGGCGTCGGGCTGGACGTTGGCTGCAACCTCGGAGGCCACCAGATCGTTGGCCGCCGCGAACTGCAGCATGTCCTGATCATCGACGCGCAGCTTCATGGCAAAAAGGCTATAGCTGTAACTCAGCTGCAAGCAAGACCACCCAAAGCAGGCTCCACCAGTATGAACAGGCGCCGCACAGCGCCGGACGCTGATCACGAGTGACTCGACCACCAGGTGTACAACTCAGCGAGCGCGCGATCAGTCGGCGCACCACGCGCCACTACCAGCAGCGAGCGCGCCGTGTCAGTCCATGCCACCGTTGAGGCCTGGTCGTCGAGACCGCAGACCAAGGTGCCGGCCGGTTGGCCGGCACCGCTGCGACGCCACGGCCCCGGTGACTGGATCGGGATGTTGCCCGGGCAGACCACCACATCAAGACCCTCGACGATGCTGCCAAAGGCGGCATCGAGGTCGGCGCGCTCAGTGATCGCGGTGTAGGTCGAGGTCGCGGGCCCGCCTGGGTCCAAGTTGCGCGCACACTCGACCGTGGCCGCCGCCGACGGTGCAGGTTCGACGGCAGTGCACGCCTGCGAGGGATACCCAGCCGGCAGCAGTGCCATCACCTGATCGGCCTTCGACTCATCAGCGCTGGTATTCACCGTGGACTCCTCGACCGCCACCCGCGGGCTGTCGGCCGCGTCCTGCGAAGATCCGGGAGAGCGGACCATTAGCCAGCCGCCGGTGCCCACCGCAGCAACCACGACACCGGCGGCGACGCCCGCCCACAGCAAACGTCCCCCCCGCCGCGAACGCGTCGGCGAGTCGTAGAATCGCTGCCACGGGTTGTCCCCGTGGGCGGGTCCAGGAGAGAGTCCGGCCATGCCTGCCAGTATGACCGATGTGACCGCAGCAGCCGCTCTGGAGAACGCGTGTCCACACTGCCAGCATTGAAGTCATGACCAACCCGCTCCAGACAATCCTGGCCGACCCGGAATTACGCGTGTGGCCCACCCGAAGTCACACCGCAGAACCGGGCGGAACGCACGAGCTGGACCCGCAGAACAATGCCGCAGAAAACAGTGAGCTGACCGTCTCGCAGGTAGGCAAAGATGTGGACGCTGAAGCGGCCATTTCGCGTATAAACGCGTTACTGGAGCCTGCGTCAGAATTCGAAAGGGCGACCAATGTCGCGCCCAATGTGCAGCCCGCCGCTGAGGCTGTCGAACTTAATACCCCGGCGCCTGCAGATTACAATCACGACCCGAACGCACAATCTGGCGAGGATTCGCAGTCTTGTCCTTCAGAGGAAGGGGCCACCTCGCCGCGCGGGTTCGACGATATCGCCGCCAAAACCAATGCTGTTGCCGACAGGGTTGCGCAATTCCGGGAATGGCTGGCCGCCGGCGGTTGGAAGAGTCCTAAAACGCTGGGTTCGGTAGCCGCGGTCTCCGTGGTGCTGGTGACCATCGCGTTGTCAGGCTCCGGGGCGGACCCGGCGGCACCGTCGGCACAGATTGCCGCCGAGCCGCCTCCGATCGTCCAGAGCTCGCCGGGGCCCGCAGCTGCGCCAGTAGGGTCCGACTTCCCCTTGGGCCCCGAATCGGTATTGTCGGCGACCGCCCGGTGCCCGACACCCAGCTCGGATCCAATGCATGCCCTGCGCCCTGAGAGCACGCAGCCCTGGGTGTGCGTCCGCGCCTGGCAAGTCGACGGCCAGCTACTAGAAATTGTCTTCGACCGACCCTATGTCATCAGCTCGGTAGGGATCATGCCCGGCGCAAGCACTGAGGTCGACGGTCAAGACCAGTGGGTCAAGTACCGCACGGTCAGCCGGCTCACGTGGAGCTTCAACGATCCTGCCCGAACGAAGGTCTCCCAGGCCACCGGGGATCGCCGCGAACTCATGGTCACCCCGGTCGCCGCGACAGGTTGCAGCTCCGCTCCAGACTGTCCCGTAATCGCCTCGGCGGTCACCATCACCATCGAAAAGACCAGCGAGCCGTCCAACCCGGGCAGTCTGCAGTCTCCGGGGTCAGGTCTAGGCGCGGACTACACGGCATTCGCAGTCAGCCACCTGGAAATCGTGGGGCACCCGGCCGGCTAAGTACCGGCGGGCCTCCGCCGCTGGCCGTGTTACCCATCCCTATTGCCGTCATGGCCGCAAACCTGCAACCGGGCTCGGTAGCACGTTATCTATGCAGCTCAGCTAGATCTGCAGCAGATCACCCATGCCTGAAAGCCATGAAGCTGGCCGCGTTGGACTCCTCACATGCCAGCCGTGCGTGCTATCCAGAATGCTAGCAATCTACCAGCTAACGACCCGCGTCAACGTCTCGGCTCCTCGCTTGCCTCCGGTCGCTCAGCGCCGAGCGTAGCACATGGTGTCAAGTGTAGCGAACACTCGGCGGGCCGCTTGCACCCCGGTCAATCCCCGGGGTCGCCTAGGTGAGCTCCTCTGGAAAACCACCGGCACCAGCGGCATCGTCTTAAGCGTGAGCTTCCGACCCACCGCCGCAGACCGACTCCACCGAGCCTGGGCACGCCGCCATACCCACCGCCGTACCGTGCAGCGGGCGGCTACCGTCACCTGCCTAGCGTTGGGTGCCATCGGAGGACTTGGAACGTTGGCGGGCGCTTGCTCCCCTGACACTTCCGTCACGGCCGAGCAGATGGCGGTCACCCTCAATCGATCGGTAGCAGTCGAAGGCTTCGCCGATGCCTTCATCAACGCCTATCTCAGCGGCGCTAAAGGCCCCACTGCGCTGCCGCTGACAGCATTCACTTCCGTCTCCATCACCGCGCCCCCGGTGCCAGTAAGCGTGATCAAAACAGCCCCCTGGTCAGCCCGGCCACAAGACAGCGGCTACGCCAACATCGACTACTGGTCGGTGGTGATCGGCGCCTTCGTCAAACCGCTCGGCAAATCGCCGCAGCTGTGGTTCTACCAAGTCCCAGTCGCCGTCGTCGATGGAGCACCACGGGTCACCTCGGCCCCCGCATTCCTCAACGGACCACCCCCCGGATACGACCCCGAACTGGCCTACCCCGTCGACGTCCTCGCCCACAGCGACCCCGCCGACACCGTGGCGGGATTCCTCGAATCCTGGCTGTCAGGAACCGGTGACATCACCCGCTATAGCACCGCCCCCGGCATCAGCACGTTTCCGGAAACCCCATTCACCCGAATCACCAGTACCTCACTTAAATCCACCACCGAAATACCCACCCAACCTGCCGAGGGATTCAGCACACAAGTACTTGCCACTATTACCGCACAGGACCGAGACCGAATAACTCAGACACTCAGCTACCCACTGACAATCTCCTACCGCACCAACAAATGGTTTGTCACCGATATCGACCTCGCACCGAAACTCGGAGGGCGACTGAGCGAAACCGCCGCAACCACCGCGGCCAACACCCCAACTACTACGCCGCCCTATTCACGACCGACACTCCCGCGGTAATTACGACCACCGGCAACCATCCGAAAGGAACAATCACCATGAGCGGAATCACCCAAGTACTCCTAAACCTCTCCACCGAGGTCCGCGGAATCATCATCGCAGTTATCACCATCATCGCCCTCATAATGAGCGCGGTCGTCTTCGCACAATCACGCGGATCGGTCACTAAAGTGCTCGTCGTTCTCGCCTCATCGGTCGTCGCGGGAATCGTTGTGTGGCAGCTGCCCGACCTCATCCGCCTGGGCGTCAGCGACGCGCCCAACCTCACCGGCATCAACAGCCGCTACTGAGCCCGCCCCCTATGAGCTCGACCATCGACGTCACCGTCTACACGCTCGCCCGCAAATTCCCCAAGCTGATCGGGAAGTTCGCGAACGGCAAACCGGTACCCCTAGGCCCCTATACCTATCTGCAGGTCGCAACCCTCATCGTCGGCGTCGTCACACTGCTGACGATCGCCGGCGTGTTCGATCCGCCCAAGCTGCCCGCCTTGTTCGTCGGAGCCGCCATCATCGGCCCCACTGTGGTCGCTGTACGCCGCATCGGGTTCAGCATGGCGCGTACCAGCTCGCGGATGATCTGGACCAGCCGAGCGTGGACACAGCGCAAGCCACTGAGCACCGGCGGCCGCGAGATCACCGGTCCCCATTCCGGACGGGCCCCTTTGACCCCGACTGGCGGACGCCGTGACGTCTTCGAAATGGACACGACCCACTGATGCTGAAACTGACCCAACCCACCCTCGCGGTCACCGGGAACCTGCGCTGGACACTCACTGGCGTCGTCTACGCCGAGTGGCTACTGTCCCCGCGGCCTAACGGCCACGAACGCCCCAGTGACAGGCGCGAGGTCGTCAAAGACCACCGCGACCTGTTCACCGATCTCCCCGAGACCATCTTGACCACCGTGGTCGCGCCCATCGACGTCGCCAGCATCGCCGCCCGGCTTACCGCCACAGCCCGCACAGACGGCCAGCACTCCGTCGGGTCGTTCCTCCAACGCCACCCCGACTACACAGTCGAGGCGTCCGCGCAGCTCAACGCGATAGAACTGCAGGCTCGGCCCCCTCACGAACGGATTATGTGGCTGTCGGTTCCGCTGTGCGGACCGTCGCGCACCGGAGACCTACCTTCTGATTTCATCCCCTCGGACAAACACCGCGAGCAATTCGACGCCCTCGCCGACGAGATCCGACGCAAGATCCCGATCTCGTTCGCACCCACCGCGGTCAATGCCACCCAGATGCACTGGCTTTGGGACCGCGCCCATACCCGCGGCCTCGACCTGGACCACACCTCCGCCGACCCATCGGCCCCGCGTCCCTTTCCCCACAACCGCACCACCACCACGCGGCGGGGACGCATCCGCGGGTTCCGGCTTTCTGGAGAACTCGACGAGACTCTGGCCACCGACGACCGCAAGCGTCGCACCCTGACCCGCGCGATCAAGACCTACTACACCGACAGTGAGCTCGCCCCGTCCTACCAGCAGTTTCTGGTCGTCGACGACTTCGCTACCCGGATGCCCTGGCCAGGTGTCGCTGACCAGATCTTCGCCGTCCTCAATCATTTCGAGGGCGCTGGCATCGACTTCACCATCCACACCCGCAAGCGGGACCGATCCGAAGCGCTGGCCGCCAACGCGCGAGCTCTGCGCCAACTCTCCGAGCAGATGGACGAACGCAGCGACGAAGTCAGCTTCGCGCAGAACTTCCTGGTCCACCGCGGACAACAACTGGCCCAATACGACAATCACCTCGAAAGCAGGCCCTCGGAAACCGAGATCCAGTTCTGCCCCATCATTGCGATCTCCGCGCCCAGCTTCGAAGAGCTCGAGGACCGCTCGCGCGAGGTGATCCGGACCTTCAATAGCACCGGTGTGAAACTGGTCGCTCCCTACGGCGCCCAAGCTGAACTCTGGGCCGCCAGCCAACCCGGATATCCCGAGACCCGCGCGCGCAGCGACTACACCCATTTCATGCCGACCGACACCTTCGCCTGTTTCATGCCGGTCACCGCAGCGCAGATCGGCGACGACTCCGGCCCCTTGATCGCCACCAATCGGCTCTCCGGCTTTCACGAGCCCGTGCACTTCGACCTGCTAGGGGCCACCGAGCGCGACAGGTCCGCCAGCTTCGCCATGACCGGCGACCTCGGCTCGGGAAAGTCGGTGGCCCTCAAGGTGATCTCAGGGATGGTCGTCGACCTCAGCGGACAGGTGTTCGCGGTGGACCGTTCCAAACTCGGCGAGTACCTGCTGTTCGCCCAGGCGGTGGCCAACGCGGTAGTCATCGATCCGGCCAACCCCACCTACACCATGGATCTGCTGCGTGTGCTGCCTACGGCCGACGCCGCCGAACGCATCCTGCCGGTGCTGATGCGGTTGTTCCAGATCAAAAGCGGATCCCCGGAGGCGGCCCTGATCTCGGATCTGATCGAACCCAACTACCGGGCCCGCCACCGCATCCGCGGCCTGCCGGACCTGGTGAACCACACCATCGCACTGGCCCGCGACCACACCACTAACACCCCAGCGATCGAAACGCTGGCCGGTCAGCTGCGGTTCTGGTCGCAACGCACCTACGCGCGTGCACTATTCGCCGACGACCTCCGCCCACTGCCCCTCGACGCACCGATGGTCGTGCTGCGCACCCACAGGCTGCAGTTGCCCTCCGAAGAAGAACAACCCGCCGACGACCCGACCAAACTGTTCGGCGAGGTGATCTACGCCCTCTACGCCACCATCGCCCGAGAGGCGTTGTTCGCCAGCCAGGCCCGATTCGGTCTCCTCGTGCTCGACGAGGCCCTGCACCTGACGCGTTCTGTCGTCGGCCAATCGATCATCAGCGAGTTCGTCGTCGACGGTCGCAAACACAACGCCGCCATCGGCATCGCCTCCCAGGATCCCGCCCACTTCGGTCGATTCCGCCGACTCATCCCAACGCTGTTCATGTTCCGGCAGAGCGACGAGGTGTTGGCAGCCGACAGCCTCAAAATGGCCAGCGAGGACGCAGCAGCCGACCATCTCGTGCAGCAGATGACCCGGTTTAACCCTGGTGAGTGCTTCATGAAGGACCTCAAGCAACGACTCGGCTCGGTCAAGATCGCCCTACCGGCGCATCCCGACCGCGCTCGCGCGGTGCTGACCACCCCAACCCGAGAAGCGATCGCGTGAACTCCAGGATTCGCAAATCCGCCCGCCGGCTGACCTTGCTGCTGACCCCAGCTGCCTACAGCCTGCTCACGGCGGCCCCAGCGTGGGCCGCAGTGGGAGTAGGCGTCGGGGCGTTATGGATCGGGGTGACCGACGGCGACGGCGTGGCGATCGGCACCTATGGACTGTCGTTGGACAACGGAAGCCTGACCAACCCGCAGGCTGCACCCTCAGCCATGGTCCACCACTGGCTCTACAGTGTGTTTCTCACCATCATCGGTCTGGCCATGTGGCTCATCGACAACGTGCTGAGCTTCCAATGGCTCAGCATCATCGCCACCCCCATCGACTTCGTCGGCCAGAAGGTCGCCGCCCTGGTGGTCAGCCCCGCCGTTCTACTCTTCGTCGGGACGCTGGCCGCAGGCTTCATCGCCGTCAACGTCCTGACCGGCAAACTGAGCCGCGCGGCCGTACAGATCGGCACCGCGGTGATCCTCGCGCTGCTCGCGGTAACGCTGGGCAGCAAGCCCCTCAGCGACCTTGTAGGCCCCGACGGCGGACTGGCCATGGGCCGCGACATCGGCATCGAACTCACCACCGAGCTGTCCGGAAAGTCCACCACAGGGGAGCAAGCGCTCTCCGACTTCACCACCTCACTGGCCGACAACTTCGTCCGCACCCCCACCCTGGTATGGAACTTCGGCGCTAATCTCGACGCAGCCCCCTACAACTGCGGCAGCGCTTGGTCAGCCGCCGTGCAGGCCGGTGACATCGACACGGTCAAGGACGCCGTACAGGGCAGCTGTCCCGGCGGCGAACAGCTGCATCAGTTCGCGATGAACGACTCCAGCAGTAAAGGCGCCACAGCGCTGATGTCGATCCTCTTCGCGCTGTGCGTGCTGGCCGTCTTCGGCTACCTCTGCTACCAGGTCGTATTGCTGGCCCTGTCGGCGTTGTTCTGGGCGATCGTAGCGATCGTCGCCCTCATCGCCGGAATGATCCCAGGATCACCACAGGGATTAGCCATCAAATCCGCCCTCGACGCAGTGTTCGCGATCATCGGAATGACCTGCTACATCGCCATTCTCGGCCTGACCGGCGCGCTCACTTCCGCCATGTTCACCCTCGCCGGAGACGATGTGATCATGGCGATGCCGCTGGTCTCGCTGCTGCTGGTAGCCCTTGTGCTGGCACTGCGCAAAGTCGGAAAAGGCCTCGTCGCCGTCCGAAATCGCGCCGCCCAACGGGCAGCCTCATTCGGCGCGGGAACCGACGCGGTGGGCAACGGGCTCACCAGTCAGAACAACAGCCCTGGCCTCCTCGACCGCCTCGATCCCCTCACCGCGGTCCCCCACGCCACGCACACCCTTTCGGCGCGGACCAAGAGCGCCGCCACGACAGCCGCGAAGCTCGGAGTGGCTACCGCGGCACCAGAGGTCGCCCCGTTCATCGGGGCCGCCGACGCACTGATGTCCAAGCAAGCCGCCAGCCAACAACGCAACCAGCGCGCGGAATCGACTGCGGCCGAGTCCCGCTCACCTCGGCCCCCGCGGCAATCCCACGGGCGCCCGCAGTCCGCCACCTCGCCCCCGAGCATCGGCTCAACAGACCTGCCCGGTGAATCGAACGCTGAGAGCACGTCCCGATTCGCACCCCCGGCCGCGCCACCTGACACGCCGTCGAACCCCGCTTCGAGCGCCGAGCCCAGCCCAGGCCCGCGCGCCCCCACCGCGGCGTCCACGTTGTCGCAGCTCACCCCACCCCCGGCGGACAACGGTGCATACACACCGACAGGGTTGCCCGCGCGAGAGCACCACTCAACCGGGACCGACGCCGCATTCCTCATGGCCAGACCGGCTACCGTCGAAGAAGCTCAGAAACGATTCCCAGCCCTGTGCGGGCATCTGACCACACGCGGGGACTACTGCATCAACCCTGCGGACACCTGCCCTCATCACCCGCGGCGCACCCACGCGGCACCCGCGATGCACCCGGCCCTGGCCGACCTGGCGCGCGGCCACGGCGGCTCAGCCTCGACCCCGGACGGTTTGGCGAGACCGGCCGACTCGCGCGACGTGCGCACCGAGTTGATGATGGGCAACGCTTCCGCCGACCGGCAACGATGACCGCCCTGACGAAACTGACCCTGGCCGCGGCCGCGGCCGGCGTGATCGCCGTCCTGGCCGCTCCTGTGCTTCTGATCGTGCTCCTGATACCCGGGCAGACCGCGCAGGACTTCTACCAGGCCTGCATCACCGCGCTGGGACCCCGCGCCACCGTGCTGGCAAACCCTCCATCGACAAACTTGAGTCGCGATGAAGTCCTGTTGAGAATCGTCGATACCGCCACAACACTGGGGTTCGGCAGACAGGGAGCAACCGTGACTGTGGCGATCTCACTTCGCGCGACCGGGTTAGCGAACGCCGCAAACCCCACAGTGCCCGACACTGAGCGCTATGCGCATAGCGCCGTCATCGACGGCGACGGTGTGGGGGCACTTGGCCTGCCCTCTGCCTGGGGCACCGCCGCCGAACTGATGACCCCTGAAGTGTCCACCGCCCTGGCGCTCGACCGCATGGTTGACCGAGCGCAGAAATGGCGCGACACCGACCCAGCCGAGCTGGCCTCGCTAATCACCGGTATGCCCACCGAGGCCTTCCATGGCCCAGTCCAGACAGCACAAGCACTCCTCGACCAGCACCGCCCCACCATCGATATCGGCACCCCGACAACACGTTCATTGCCCTCGCCTTCGGCTACGCCCACTTCCACCGCCGTGGCCACAGCCAGCGCGTCAGCGCTCGTGTCCTCGGCCGACGCGCAGTCAGTCGCCTCCACCGCCCCCGAAGCCGCCTCCTGTGCCACAGCGCTGAGCACCCCGATCCCCGGTCTCACCGACCACCCCAACCCCGTCGGCCCGGCGATCGCCGGCGCAGCACAACGCCACACTGGCACCGCCGCACAAACCGATAGTCAGACCGACACCGCCACGCCACCCAACGACAGCGCCCAGTTCGTGGCCTCGGTGCTCACCGAAGCTCTGCGACAACACTTCCCTGCCACGATCACCGGACTGCTTGAGCACGGCCACCGCGCCGACGCCCCCACCGCCGGAGACATGATCTTCACCGACATCAGCGCCAACGAAGGGCCCCACCTCGTCGGAATCGCCGTCGACCCCACAACCATGATCACGCTGCTACCTGGCCGACTCACCCCCGAACCCATCGAGATCGGACCGGCCCGACTCATCCGGCGAATCGAGGTGCCCACACCGTGAACACAGTCCTTCCTACCCAGGGCCCGCTGGATCCCAACGGCGGCGACCTCCTCGGTGTCCCCGACGGCGACAAGCAGGCCGACCAGACCACCACGACACCGCCTCCCCTCGGTAGCGAGGACACCCAGGCCGGCCCCGTACCGATCCGCGTTCCCCCACTGGGAAGCGCCGCGCAACCGCCCGCCACCGGTTCCGCAGTGCCCGTCGCCACGACGAACACCGCACCTCCGCCAGCTCCAGGTGGCCCTGCCGCACCGACGCCCACCACCACAGACACCCCCGCTGCAACACCAGACGCAGAAGCGACAACCGACGCCGACGCCGACGAGGACCAAGCCCCCTCCGACACCGAACCTGAGACCGAACCCGATGCCGACGCCGAACCGGAGATCCCCCAGGAAGCACTGGACGCCCTCAACGGCCTGGCCACTCTCGGCCCCCAGATCGCCTCGCCCCTGCTCAACGCAGCCACCGGCATCCCCGCCGCCGCCCTGCAAGGTGCCGGCGGCCTCGTCCCCGCCCTCACCTCCGCCGTTCTGCCCCAGCTGGCTGCCATGCTCGACCAACTCGGCACCACCGCACCCCCCGGATCGCCAGCAGCACGCATCGGCACAGCCGGCGCCGACGGACTGGCCGGCGCCCTAGGATCACTGGCCGGAGATGGCAGGGCGGCCGACGCCGCGCGCGCCACCAACCAAACGCTTGCCCGCCAAGTCGGAGCATTGCGCGACGTGGAACAACAGCTCGGCGACATCCTAGGGCTGTCCTCGGCACGCACCGAAGCTGACAGAGCCAAGATCCAAGGCATCATCGACGACGTTGAAACCGCCCTCACGTCCGCCGGCGTGCAAGGCAACACACCCGAAGCCCAAGCTGCGGTCCTATCTGCACTACGCAGCGCCCTCGACGAAGCCGGCGATGTGGTCAGCGGCGCCGCCCGGGACAAACTCAGCGACGCCGCGTTCGTCCGAGAGCTGATCAGCAACTACCTCAACATTTCCAGCGAGCTCGACACCCTCCACGCCGGTGTCGCCGGCAGCGGCACCGGCGTCAGCGCCGCCCGCGCCGCCCATGAGGCGCTCGGCCTGCCCTACGTCTGGGGCGGCGGCGGCGCCCTGGGCCCAACCGGCGGCGGATTCGACTGCAGCGGCCTCACCCAGTACGCCTACGCCCAGGGGTCCGGCGGGCGCATCATGCTGCCACGCACCACCTACGAACAGATCAAGGTGGGCCGACAAGTCCCGATGGGCGCGCTGGCTCCGGGAGATCTCGTGTTCAGCAACTTCTCCGCGCCGGGGGTTCCCGAGCACGTGGGCATCTACATCGGTGGCGGCCAGGTCATTCACGCACCCCAGCGTGGCCAGGACGTGCAGATCAGCTCCGTCCCGTCCGGCGGGCAAGCACGGCGGGTGATGTGAGCGTAAGCCAGAAGAAAGGTCGACCATGCCACCGTTGCGCTGGGACAATAACGCTATGACCGCCGCCGAGGAACCCACCAGCCACGATGGATTCGAGATCAGCGTCGACGAAGCGGCATATCTCGTCGAGTATCTGGACCTCATCGGGTTGCTGCCGGAGGTCCTTGCGGTCTACAACCCGATGACCAGCGCGGAGATGGTCGACGGCTGGAAGGCTCATCAGCACCAACGCCTGACCGAGCGCGGCATCCTTACCTCCACCGGCGCCCTGCCCGAGGTTGCCGAACAGATGCGTACCCTGGCCCACTCGCAAGAAACGTTGGCGATCCGGATCACACCACTGCAGCAGGCAGACACCATGCTGAGGCTGGCGATCGCCACGCGCTACGGCCGGTTCGTCGTCGCGAGCCGCACACGCGACATTTTCCTCGTTCAGTCGGTTCCGGTAAACGCCTGGCAAGACGCCGTGCGGATGACCTTGGATACCAACCTCGGAACAGCCGAGCCGGCACCCTTGAGTCAAACGCTGCAACTCAGCGTCGCCGACGTCAACAAGATCGGCGCAGCGTCGGCAGGGGCGGTGTCCGACCTACTTACCGAGATGGGAATCCACCCCCGTGACGCGGCAGTCCTCAACGCCGCCTCAACCCCTACGGTAGCCACCGAGATCACCGCGGCCCGCCGCGTCGACGGCATTGTGCGACGCTCAGCAACCGCCGTGACGATCCTGGATACGACACACGGCCGGGTGATGGCCTGGCCCCACATTGGTCCCGATCGCAGCACATGGATCTCTTACGCCGCCGGTGAACCCCACCGCCTCCGGACAGCGATTGCCGGCCTACTCGAACAGTTCGACTCCGAGTAGCCCGAACGCCAAAATCGCTGCACCGCAACGGATACGCGTCAGCAACAAGTCCTCTTGAGAAGCTCTGCCACTGCATCGAAAGTGGTAAGGGTGAAAAGCTGGCCAGCCACTGCTGTCATGATTGTGCTCGCTTCCGCCGTCGCAGTCGCGGTAGGACTGCGGCGGGCCGCGGCGCCGACGAACTCGTTCCGGGTCGCCGCAGACGCGCTCCCGCCGGTCGTCATCGACCGACTCCGCCATCCCGGTGCGCCGACCTACATGGTCAGCTGGGACCGAGTCGATCGCGTCGCTCTGTGGAGGCCGGTCGAACGCCGATGAAGAGCACCAGCAACACCGACAGCGGTACCGGATTCGAATTGGCCATCAGCCTTTTGGTGCTCGGCGCGGCCGGCGGTTGGTTGGGCTACCGATACCTCTCCGATCACCCCACCGCCCTGACGTCGCTGGACTTGACCATGCTCGCAGTGATCGGGCCGACGCTCCTCGTCTCGCTGGTCAGCTGGGGCCTGGTCTGGCGGGCCCTCCACCCGGGTGTCCCCGCCGACGATGAACTCGACCGCTGGCAGCTGCGATTCCCGGTCCGCGCGGCCACAGTGGGTACTGCTGCCGCGGCCTTTGCCGCCGCGGCAATCCTGATCCGCTGGAAACTCAGCATTGCATTCTTGCCCAACGTTGGGATCGCGGCCGCTGCGGCCATCGTCGCAGCAGCATTCACCATTGAGAACCACCAGCTGCATAGTCGGCGAGTGCGGGTGCGCAGCAATTTGATTCAGGCCCTCTACGGCCCTCTGGGACACAAGGTTCCCTCGGAGGCTGTCGTCCGCGATATCCGCTGGCAGCCGAGATCGGCTGTGCCTGAGACGATCACGATCCGCGCCAGCAGGCCGACCAACACCCGCCTCACCTACAGTGAGGATCAAACGCTCGACGACGACCCCAAGACCACAGGGCGTACCGACGCTGCAACAGTCATCCGCCGCGCCCTCAAGACTCACTGCGGGGCTCACTACAAAGTCAGCGCCGACCCATCGGGACTGCGCTTCCAGGCCACGCATCACGTCCCCGAGCAGCTCGATGAGGACCTCGCCGAGCTCACCCGCAAGGTCCGCGAGTTCTTCGGGCCCACAGCCACGGTGACCGGCAACCTGGCCTCAGGCTTCACCATTACCCACAGCGTCGCCACCAAGATGACAGGCGAGTTCCGCAAACGGGTAGCCGAGCAGAACCTCACAGAGCTGATCGGGGGAAACTGGGTCACCACATGGGACATGCAGCAGGGCACGGTGGTCTTCGCCCCCAAGCCCGACCTACCCAGAATCGTCTACCCCGCCCCTGTGCCCGAAGTGACCTCAATCGACCAGGCAATCGCCGAGTACAAGCAGACGCGCCTGCCCTACGGCATCGATCTCGACCTCAACCCCCAGGAGTGGGACCCTCTCGACGCTCCGCACACCCTTGTCGGCGGCAAGACCGGCGCGGGCAAGACGGTGTACCTACGCGCCAAGATCATGCAGGCCGCCCGCCGTGGCTGGGCAGTGGTCATCGTCGATTTCAAGGGCGGATCCTTCTCGGACCTGGCCGGCTGGCCCAACGTCCACATCATCAGCAGCGATCCCTTCGAGTCCATCGCCACCATCCACCGCATGTACAAGCTGATGGACGAACGCAACGCCAAGGCCCGCTGGAACCCCAAGAGCTGGGAGAAGAACCTGCCCTACCTGCTGGTCATCGACGAAGCCGCGCAGTTCAAGGTGATCCTGACCCGGCTCTGGGAGTCTGGCCTCAAACCCAAAGGCGGCCCCAAGGAGCCACCCACCGTCACCGAGATCGCCGAACTCGCACGACTGTCGCGTACCGCCCGTATCCACCTCGAACTGGGCATGCAGCGCCCCGACCACGACCTGATCGACACCGAGGCGCGCGACAACTTCGGCAACAAGGTCTCAGTCGGTCCGATATCGCGGATCGCCGCCGAAATGCTGTTCGAGGACAGCTATACCGGCCGCAACGTACCCCGGATCAAGGGCCGTGGAATGTCGCTGGGCACCCACGAGACGCCCCGAGAGACCCAGTACTACTTCTGCCCCGCCGCCGACACCACCAACCCCGACGAGCAAGCCGTGATCGCCTCCATGCGCCCATCCCGGACGCTGATCCCGCGCTACGTTCCTGAGCTGCCCACCGACCTGGACTCCTGGAGCGTGATCGCCGACGCCCCTTGGTTCGATCTGGCCGCACGTCCAGACCTCGATCCCGCCCTTGTGAGTCGCACGATTACCCGATGGGATGGCGACGCCACGCTCGGCTTCGACACCGACACCGAGGCCCAGGAGAACCTCACCGTGTGCGCGCGTGACCTCCAGCCCAAGGATTCGGTGGTTATCGACGGCTTCAGTGGAGAGATCGACGGCATCGACGTCGACGACGACGGCACCGTCACGATCATGTGGCAGAAGGACGACGACGGACTTCTCTGCATGTCCAGCACGTCGGCGGGGTCCCACTTCGATATCACCCGCGCGCAGATCAACTCCTCTTGAGAATGCCCAGTCTGGGCCCATAGCGTCATAGCCGGACCTGGTGTACGACACCACACGACGGCTACGAGAGGAGCTCCAGCGCCATCATGTCGATCGATCTGGGCCCCTTCGGCAGTTTCCCGTTCTTCGTCGGCCCCGCGGGTGCGATCGCTAAGTCTGCATTCGACAAACTCATCGAGGAGGCGCAGGACCTGTTCGGCACCGGGGAACAGCCGCAAATCCCCGGGCCTCCTCAGGCGACATTGCCACAGTCTCCCGACGGCCAAGGACCAGCTCAAGACCGCATCGACGAGCTCAATCAGATGGTGGCTGAGCTGCAGAAGCGCCTCGACGAGCTGCACAAGGCCGGCGACGAGGCCACCTCAGCCACCGGCGAGAACTCCACCCAGGGCCGAACTGCACATGACCAGATCGTCAGTGACGGTGCGCTACTCGGGTCCGGCCTGGCCCCGCAGGGCAGCGTGCCAGAAGCCGACTCCGGGATGCTGGCGGCGATGCAGCAGCAGATCGACGAGCTCACTCGAAATGTCGAGGACAAAGCTACGGCCGCCAATGGCATCGCCGACAGCCTGCGCGACATGGGCATGGGCATGCCCGGCCTCGGAGGCCTGGGCGGCGGACCTGGCATGGGCATGCCCGGGCTCGGTGGAGGTATCCCCGGCTTGTCCTCGTTGGGCGGGGGCGGGATGGATGTCCCTGAGGTCAATTCGCTCGGCGACAACGACGCATTGCAGCCTCCAGAAGTGGCATCGACCTCAGATGACGCACTTGCTCCACCTGAAGTGGGCGCCGCGGGTATGGCCGCTCCAGAGGTCTCCCCCGGGCCGGAACCCATGCCAGTAACCGCGGCGCCAGCGGCGCCGGCACCAGCGCCGCCGCCGGCAGAGGCACCCGGCGAGCCCGCCGCAAGCACCTCCGAGACATCCAGCGAAATCACGCTGCCGTCCGGCCAGGTTGTGACCGCACCGAACCCGCAGGCCGCCGCCGCGGTACGGAATGCACTCAACCGGCCCGCCGGCGCCGGCGACGTCGCCACTACCGCCTACACAGGCACCGACGTCGAATTGCCCACTGACGGTGCTGATCCGGGCCGCAAGATTGACCCGTCTGACGTCAAGCCCGGCGATATCGTCGTCTTCGACGACCACACCGCCATCGTCGCCGGCAACGGACAGCTCATCGGGCCTGACGGCAAGCTCGAACCCCTGGGCATCATCAATGACAGCCCCGGGTTCAAGGGCTTCTTCCGCCCCACCGAGGACGCAGACGACCTCGCAGCACCCTCATCGGCCACGGTTCCCGCAGCCCCCACCACCGCCGCCCCGCCGCCGACAACCACATTGTCGGCCGCCGTCCCCAATGACGGTGAACCCGACGAAGCCCCTGCTCCCGCTGCTGATCCCGGATTCGGGCTGTCGACAGTCCCGCCCACCCATGAGCGTTGAACAGGCCGTCGACGACTATCTCGACGCCGCGCGAGACATCCTTGGAACCACGCAGCCACCCACGGTCCCCGGCGCCCCCACCAGGATCGAGACCCTGCCCAACCCGGATTGGACTGGAAACGCCCACGAGGCTGCAATCGCAGCGACCCGCACACTGCAGCTGGCCCGCGACCGGCTACAGGCCGCCGCCGCCAACGCCGCCGGCTACACCGAGTCGGCCAATCAGATTGCCCAGCAGGCAGCGCTGGACCTAGACGCCATCACCTCAGAGTGGGCCACTACCAAGAACACCATCGCCGCGATGCCACCCGGCCCCACCCGCGACGTAGCCCTACTGACCGCTGCCCAGCAGCGCATCGCCGAAGTGGTGACCCTGATCTCGGCAACCACCGCACGCTACAACGAGGAAGCCGCCAACCTGCGCTCCGAGATGGCCGGCCTACCCCAGCCTGACACCACCCACGCCGGCGAAACCCTGCCTCCACCGGCCCCGAACACCCCCCCGTCGCCCACTGCCCCGCCGCCCCCACCCACCGAGATGCCGCCACCAGCAATGGACGCCGCAGCGACGCCGATGCCGGGGGCACTGCCGGCGATGGCCTCGCCAGCCAGGGCCGCGCCGGCGGCCACGGCACCTATGGCCACTGCCCCGACCGCGGCCGTGAGCCCGCTGAGCTCCCTGGGATCGCTGGCCCCTTCACAAACCAACCGCCGCACCGCAGCTGTCACTCCACAGCCCGGCGGCGGAAACCCGCTACGCGGTGATTTCGGCGCCTTGGGAAAACTGACACCAGACTCCACCCCGGGCGAAGTCTTCGCCGCGGTCCTCGCCGAAGCCAAGGCCCGCGGCTACACCCTTGAAGAGGGATTGGCCTGCGCCGCGACGATGCTGCAGGAAAGCTCCGGCAATCCCCGCGCGGTCAGTAGCAACGGCCTATGGGTGGGCCCCTTCCAGCAGGACACCAGCTACCCGGGACGTAGCGACCCCAATACCGCGATCGCCGAGTTCTTCAACCGCCTCGACGAGAAGCGCGCCTCCGCCGGCGCCAGCAGCGACATCTGGAAGAACATCTTCTGGCTCCAACAGCGACCCGGCATCTCCACTGCCGAGGAAGCCTTCTCCGGCGGCCGCCAGGACTACCTCACCGAGATCCAGAGCCAACTTCCCCGCGCCACGCAGATGTACCGGGATCTGTCCGTCGTCCAAGAGCGAGTCCGTGCATGAGTATCCAAACCGCAATCGACGCCTACCTGCGGGACGCCCGCGAACTACTAGGCACCGGAGCCACGCCGGGCAACTCCCGGCGCCCGCGCACTGACATGCGCCCGGCCCAACCCCAATCCTGGATCGGGTCAGCCGCCGACTCTGCTGGCGCCACCGCCGACCGCCTCGACAACGACCGGGGAAAGCTCGGTAGCGCCCACGACCGAGCTACCCAAGCCCTCGACGCGGCAGCCGGCATCGCTCGCGACGCACACAGCGGAATGACGACCATTGAGAACGCCTGGCACAGCGACAAACTTGCCCTCGGACCGATCTCCAACACTCCCCAGGGCCAGGCCGCTCTCCTCCAAGCCGGGATGCAGCGTGTGTCCGAAACGCAGTCCTTGGTCTTCGGCGTCACCACCCGCTTCGGAGACCTCGCCACCAATGTCGGCGACGCCATCACCGAACTACCGACCCCGCTCGACGCAGAAACCTCCACACCCTCCAAAGACACCCCAGCCGACACCGACGAAGACTCGGGAGCCGACGAAGACAGCAGCCAGACCGCGCAGACCGAAGAATTCAACGCGCTGGGCGGCCCACTTGAAGACGAACCCACTACATTCCCGTCATCAGCGACCGATGCCGCCCCGATCACCACGTCCGCCGGACTCGGATCCGGATCGCCCATGGAATCGCTGCTCAGCAGCATGGGTTCCGGCGGCATGCCTTCGATGGGCCAGCTCCCCCTCAGTGGTGGAGTGCCCGGCGGCGGCGCCGCCGGACTGTCCTCGCTGCTGCAGCCACTCATCGACGCCGCCGGATCCACCGACAGCACATCAGAGAGCGACGACAGCGCCGAAGACGACAACCACGCCGGCGTCGCGTGGAACGGCACCGAGGCCCAAAAGGCGATCAAGACCGCCGAACAAGCGCTGGGACTGCCCTACGTGTGGGGAGGTGGCGGCGCCGCCGGCCCATCCGGCGGCGGCTTCGATTGCAGCGGCCTGACCCAATGGGCGTTCGCCCAGGCCACTGACGGCCGCATCATCCTGCCTCGCACCACCTACGACCAGATCAACATGGGACAGAACATCGCCCCCGCCAACATCCGCCCCGGCGACCTCGTGTTCAGCAACTTCTCCGCCCCTGGCGTGCCCGAGCACGTCTCGCTCTACGTCGGCGACGGCAAGATCATCGAAGCCCAGCAGACCGGCGTCCCCGTCAAGTACTCCACGGCGCCCACGGACGATATCGTCGTCAGACGCGTCCTATAAGCCAACGCTTGCCCACAGTCTCTCAGCTTTGGATCCGACCGCGCCGATGCGCACGGAAGTACTCCATCGCCTCAGCGCGGCTCTTGGCACTCGCCGGCGGCGCAACTTCCCCAACGACGGCGGCCGAGGTACAACGGGCCTGGACTTGACGGGCCGTCACAGGCCTTCGCGGCAACTCACGCAGCCGAACAGCCAGGAATCCAGCAGGCCGCAGCAGAGAATCCGGCCACGTCCTACCCGTTCGCCGCATATCAGCATTGAGCGCATCGACGATCTGCGCACCAGTCCAGGTGTCCAGGTCCAGCCCCGACCGGGCGAGAACCTCGCAGATCTGGCCGGGATGGACGGTATCGAGGCCTCGGCAGCGGGAGATGACACGCGCGGCAAGCAATTGGAGTTGCAGCGGGCGGGGTTCGCCCCGCCCCGCGGTGTCTGGTTGGGGAGAATTCGTCGACGTGGGCCGGCAACGGCCCTTTGGTGAGTTCTTTCCAACGTGAGTTACCCGCCTATCCCTACGGGATGGCGGTAGGTCGCAAACCGCCACGTTATCCACAGGCCTGCGCCGGCTCACCAAATGCCACACCGACGGCCGCCGATACCGCTGAGGGGACGCCATCGACCCGGTGCCGCGACGAACTTCCACAGCAAGACCGGCTTTAGCGAGGACCGCGCGCACGGTCGTCACACTGCGCTGGGAGCATCCCGCAGCCTTGGCCGCGGCCGCGTTGGTCACTGCGCAGTGCCGGCCAGTCGCGTGATCGGCGCGCGCGGCCAGCGCCACGCAGACCTTGAGCAGCATCGACTGGCTCAGGTTCACGCGCGTGAGAACCGCAGAGCCAGAGGCCGTTTCGGCCCAACAATCCACTTCCTCGATCCAGCCGGCGCGGCTGGTCCACATCGATGTCGTGGGTGAAGTCGCTCCGGCGACGACGATCCATTGCCGCCGCTGTTCCCGTTGCTTGATGCGAGCTATACGAGCCGACACCGGCGGTCTGCAAGCATCGGCGAGATCACGAAACAGCGCGCCATCGTGTCCGTGCAGTAGGCGTGCGCTATCGTGGTACCTGTCCATGGAGACAAGTCCCTTCGGGGAGGGGCGCGAGCCCACCGAGTCGAGGGCCAACTCGACTCGAAAACTTCAGATTCGAAGCCCTCGGTTGCCGCCGGGGGCTTCGAATGTTTGAAGGCGGCGGGTTCGCGCCGGACTATTCAGGTGTGGTGCCGACTGGTCAGATACGTGCTCCGCCAATGAGTCTCAGGTGGAGTGTTGTCTGGGGTCGACAGGTGATGTGGGGTCTCTTCTCCTTTCGATGTGACCGCATGCCAGACACGGCCAGCCGGGATGCTGGCCGGTACCGATCGTCAGGCCCAAGGCGCGCGTCATCGTGAGGTGTACCGGAGATCCGGTAACCCGTCACGACGATCGTCGAATCACGCCATCACAAGTGCTGGCGTGAGAGGTGTTGTAAAGAAAGGGGATTCGCGCGTGAATGTTGGTGATGCGCTACCGAGCGGGTCGTCCCATGCAGCCTCCGGTTGTCATTGGTGTGTCTGGAGGGATCGTTGCACGGCCCGCGCGGGTATCCGCGCATCGACACGCGGATACCCGCGCGCGAGTACCATGACGGAGAAACTACAGATTCACGCGCGACGGCCCTCGACAGGGCTCACCACGCGGCGCCGGCGGTCAGGCCACCGCGGTCGGGGTCGAGGTCAACGCCCTCAGCAGTAGAGCCTGCACCTCAGAGATCCCGTGCTCACGCGCTAGAGCGCGCACCGATTCACGGTCTTCGGCCAGGGTGACCAACGCCTCTGGCGACATCAGCGGCTGGCAGGCCTCAACGATCAGTTCCTGGACACTTTTCTTATTGAACCCAGCGGCCACCGCGGCCGCGACATCCGCTTCCCGCGGCAGCAGCCGCAGGGCCATCTGGGCGGAGCGCTTGCGCGTCTCGGTCCCCCGGCGCGTCTTTTGTTGCCGCGTCGAGGGCACGTCTGCAGCGACCTCGCCCGGAGCCGTATCCAAAGTGGTCGTCATCGCGTCCTCCTCCGCTGAGCTCGCGCGGGTAGCCGCGCAAGCACCACGGTAGCGCAGGATGCGCCATAGTGCGGGATAGCTTCGCGAAGGCGTGTCGCGTGTTGCGTGATTATGCGCTATGAGGTGGGATATTGCGCGCAGATCCGCCAGGATGCGCCATGGCACCGCACAATGTCGTACATTGTGGGGCTATGGCGACCCCCGATGGCCCACCCGGCGCCATCGACCCAGACTCGCTGCTGACCGCTGACGGCATTGCCGAGCTGGCCGGCGGCATGGTCAAGCCCAACACGGTGCGCTCCTGGTGGCGCAACGGGTCCCTGCCGTACGAGGTCTTCCCTGAACTGGGCGCCAAGTCGAACAAGCGCACCCGCCGCAGAGATGCCGAGCGTTTCCTGCGGCGCAAGCTCGGAGACCTCCCCGCGGCACCCCTTACGGAAACCTCCATGGCTACGCCCACGGAATCCGACGAACCGCACGCCAACCCCTCCCCCACCCCGCCGTCGGCGAGCAGCGCTGATCTGCTCGACACGCTGGCCTCACTTAAAGCCGCCGCCGACTCGGCAATGCAGGCGCTGATCGCTGAAGCCGAACATCACGCCCAGATGGCCGCCGCTCAGGCCGCTGTCTCTCGCGCCCAGGCCGAGGCTGACACCATCCGCGCTCAGGCCGACGCCAAACGCGTCGAAACCCTCAAGCATCTGCAGAATGTGTTCCGCGGCTACGACCTGGCCCTCACCACACACCTGCAGCCTGCCTACCCGCCGCATTTCGACAGCACCGCGGAGCAACCCCACACTCCCCAGCGCTGATCGCACCGCGCCGCATCGCCGCCCCACGCAGGTCACGGCCCGTCCATCTGTCCGATTCGCGGCCACGGCCGAGGTCGCCGCGTCGGTTACGCGACGTCCCGTGCGTCGGCCAAGAGATGACCGGACGTTGGGTGCGAGCCTTGGACTATAGTCCGTGAAAAGGGCGCTGACCTGCAAAATACGGGCCTATCACGGACAATCACACGGGCAGGCGCCGGGCAGACGCCGGGCAACACACGCCCTAGAGCACGCCGATCCGCACGTCCGTGTCAACGAGCGATCATTCGCCATCAGGCCCGACCCATTACTGAGGCGTGTCAACGCCCCGACAACCATGTTGGCGTACACCGTGACTCACGCGGCACGGTACTGACGTTGATCCGCTCGCACCCACTCACGCATCCCACAGCGTCACGCCTGGCGTTGACCAGCACCGTGCGCCGTGGCACCACACGCCACAACAACCACACGAATAACAGTTCGGACTCACCCGGGTGCGTCGCCGAGAGGCCACGGACGAACAGACCTACGGTGCATGCATGACGATGACCGGACCGGCCCGAACAATCCTCGTGGCCAATCAGAAAGGCGGCGTCGGTAAATCGACCACCGTTGCCGCGGTTGCGGAAATGATCGCCACCGCCGGAAAGCGGGGCCGGCGCGTCCTGGTCGTTGACGGTGACCCACAGGCCAACGTGACCGTCGAGGACCTTGGTGTCGACGGCGACCGTGGCCAATCACTGGCCGCCACGCTGCAGTTCGGGACCCCGCTGACGCCGGTACGCGACGTGCGCACCCACCTCGACGTCATCGCTGGGGGACCGCAGCTGGCCGTCGTAGGCGCAGCAGCCAACACCATCGCCGAGAACGGCATCGACATGGCCACCAATATGCAGACCCAACTTCAAGCACTGTGCGACGCCGAAGGCTACGACGTCGTGCTGATCGACTCTGGGCCCGGAGACGTGCCCCTCCTGGACACCTATCTGTCGGTTGCGAACTATTTGCTCATTCCGACCCGGGCAGACCAGGCCAGCCTTGGCGGCGTCGAACGCCTGGCTCGCCGCTTCTGGCGAGCCCGCAAACATGGCGCGTCCATCCAACTGCTCGGCGTGCTGCTCTTCGATGTGAACCCTCGGGCTACCAAACGCAACGAGGAAGTGTTTGCACAGGTCAACGACATGCTGGCTGGTAGCGGCACAAGCCCCTTCGACATCACCATTCGATCGGCTCCGGCCGCGGCGGTGGACATGCGCACGCTGCACCGGACTGCTGGCGAGCTCGTGGCGCTCGCTCATGACGAACGGCGCAGTCGACTGACCAGACTGCGCGACAAACAGCGCCCCGAACGGGCCTTGTGGTCAAGCGACCCGACTGGACTGGCCGCCGACTATCAAGAGCTCGTGCGCCAGATCGTGTCCCGCCTGGTGAGCTATGAAGCGGCGGCCGTGGGGGAGAGGGTCGGATGAGCACGCCTACACGCCGCAAAGCCGTCTTCGACCCTAACGCTCTCGACGACGACCTCGACGATCTTTGGCCAGCCCGCCCCGCGAAGCCCCGGGATGAACCCGCCCCGGAGCCCGCCGCCGAGACCGAAGCACCACCGAAATCGCCGCCGCAACCACCGGCAGAAGCGGTGTCGGAACCACGTACTCGAACGGCGCCGCGACGCCCCTCGGTGCCGTCGCCGGGCACACGCCAAAGTGTTCGAGACGCGGAACCGGCAGGGCGTCCCCCATCGAAACGGCACCGCCCACCTGAGGCCCTGCTATCCGCCGAGGTCTATGACGAGCTCTACCGGGTGCAGAACGCTGAGAAGAAAGTGCGGCGGGGTTTGGCCAGGACCATGGGCGCCATCGTCCTGGACGCGATCGAAGCCCACGCCCACCGGCTCCAAACCACCTGGACGGTCCCTCAGACAACGATCGCCGAGGGACAGCTCTTCGAACGTCCATCGGCAACAGCGGTACCCCCGCGACGGCGGCACCTGACCGCGCCACGCACGGTCGTCCTGTCCGGTGTCACCGCCGGCAACGCCGAACGTCTCGACGACCTCGTGCAGCGGTGGGGTGCAGGCACCCGCAGCGCTCTGGTAGAGCAAGCGCTGCGCTACGAGTTCGGACTACTCCCGGAACCGCAGTAGCAGCCACACACCTGAGGCGATGGTGATGCAGCCTGCATCACCGCCCCCTCACGCCGCCGGGGATCTAGCGTCGCCGGCCCGGCCCCAAAGGCTCATCGTCCGGGTAGATCTCAGCCCCGCGGTTGTAGTCGCGCGCGATGACGGCCAGCTGGGCAATGAACGCCTCACGAACGAACTGCGCGAAGGTGTACGGCCGCCCCGTGACCCGCTGCACAATTCGCACCGCCGCGCGCGCACGCCGATGCAGGTCCCGTGGAATGTTGACCTTGCTGACCTCGGTGGAATCCCCGGCGCGACGCTGGGAATCTTGATCAGGCATGGATGGATGCGGGCCGGAACATCCCCTGACTCTTCATGTGATCGACAACGGCCTGATAGTCCTGGGTGACGTCTTTGGCTCGGTAGCCGTACAGCGGCACCGGCGTGTAGTTCGTGTACGCCTCGTCCACGATGGAGCTACGTCGAACCGCGGGGGTCACCTTCGCATCAAAGCCCTCATGCAGATACTCCATCTGCTGGCGATACACGGTCCCGCTGGAGGGCACAGCGCAGGGCACGATGGCCAGCAGCGGAATGTCGATCCGATAGGTCTTCTTAAGCACCGCAAGCTCACGCAGCAAGTCCTGAATGCCCTCTGCTTCCTTGCCTGAGGGCTTCGTGCACGTAATCAGGCCCCAAGAGCCCGCCGGGCCCTCTTCCTCGGTCGAGGAGGCAATCAGTGCCGTCGTCACCAGCGCACTGTTCGATCCGGGGGAGTCGATGAGCGTGACGTCGACCGGCGCCGCGGACTCCATGGCCTCACGCAGCCGTGTCACACCACCGGTGACCGCCGGCAGTTCCACCATGAGCTTGTCGAGGGTCGATCGTGCCGCCGGGACCACCGTGAGATTGGGAATCTGCCCTTCCGTGGCGTCGGTGTACACCGGACCTTGATCGTCGTAGTCGGCCAGGACACGAGCAGGACGCTCGATGTCGTCGATGGTGCAGTTCAGACGCAGGACATCAGCCACGGTGGATCCGCCGATATCGGGATAGCCCAGCCAGGTGCTCGCGTTCGCCTGCGGATCGAGATCAACAACGCGGACACGCAGCCCCGAGGCGGCGAGAAGGACGGCGGTAGTGACCACAGTGGTGGTCTTACCGACACTGCCGGACATGTTGGCAACGGTGTAGGTGGGCATCGAAGGTTCTCCTGTCTCAGGCGGTGGGGCGCTGCCGTGATGCAGCCTGCATCACGGTCGGCGGGGTGGGCGGTGATGCAGCTTGCATCACGGGCGAGCAGCGTCGAGCTGGCGACGTTCCCACTCCGTGGGTTGGTAGCCGACGCGGTCAATCAGTCGTTCAACGTGGGCAACCGCGTCGTCATCCCACATCTTGTCCTTCAACTCGGCGGTGTGCAGTTCGTCAGCGGCCACCGCACGATGCCATGCCATCGTGGATCGAGCCTTGTCCGAGTTGCCCTCGACGTGGGAGTCCCAGTCGCGTAGCAGTGCCCGCACCGCTGAGGTCTGGCACCGCACCGCCACCCCGGACAAGTACTGCCGTACGAGGGTTTTGAGTAGCTCTGCGTTGGTAGGTGCAAGTCCGATGAGCGTGGAGCAGGCTTGGCGGCGATGTGCCTGAGCCGCCGCGGCGGCCGCGACGTCTTCGCT
The DNA here is from genome assembly GCF_048513595.2 of Mycobacterium sp. smrl_JER01. NCBI lineage: Bacteria > Bacillati > Actinomycetota > Actinomycetes > Mycobacteriales > Mycobacteriaceae > Mycobacterium > Mycobacterium sp. smrl_JER01. Next base: position 48,532 of record NZ_JBLXXK020000002.1, read on the forward strand.
GCGCCGCGCCGCCTCTGGGTCGACAGCAGCCGGCTCTTCCTGGAGGTCGTTGCTGACCGCCGGGGGAGCTGGATCACTGGCGGCTCCAGCCGAATCCTGACGCGCCGGCGTCGACTCCGGGGGTGTATGGCCGTTGACGGGTCCGAGGCCGCCATCGTCACTGTCACCGTCGTCGTCGGACGGCGCCGGAGACTGATCGGGGACTGCCAGCGAGCGCACATAGAGATCGAGGTATCCCGTGCCGGAATTGATCGCTCCCACCACGTCGGCGCCCGGCCGGTACTCGCCACGGCTGATGCGATGGTCGATGTAGTGCTCACCCAGCTCAGCACGGGGATCATCGACCAAAACGACTCCGAGGCCATGCGCTTCGGTGCGTGATTCCCGTTCGGCGATGACGCGTTCCGCGGCTCGCGATGCCGTCCAGTTGTGCTGCACGACGAGCCGTTGGGCCTCGACCTGCTCGGCTCGGCGACGATCGCTGCCTTGGTCGGGGTCCTTGCTCTTCTGCCAGCGACGCGGGGGACCGTAGGGCAGCATGCCGGACAGGATGGCCGCTTCGGCGCTGGGGAGACGCCCGGTCTCCACCGCCTTGCGTACCTCGGGGGCCAACAGAAGCAGCGCCAGACGCCGCGAAACCGTGGCCTGGTTGACGCCCAGGCGCTCGGCGATCGCGCGCTGTGACAGACCAATATCGGAGTACCTTGCGAAGAGCTCAGCCTCGGCAAGGTCGGGGAGATCCTGGCGACCAAGGTTCTCCGTCGCCATAGCATCGAGGTCGCCGTCGTCGGCGAGGATCGCGTCGTCGACGACCACGGGGACCGACTGCCGGTCGGCCTCCAGTGCGGCGACGCGTCGCCGGTGCCCGTAGATGAGCACGTATCGATAGCCGGGGTCGATGGACGAACCGGCCTCGGGCCGTGCGGCGACGAATGCTTCCCGGCCGACGGCCAGCAGCGGCAGTCGCACCCCATTTGCACGAACGGAGGCCAACAGCTCTTCCCATTTCGGGTCGTCGGGCTGTGGCTGGGAGCGTTCGGCGGCGTTGAACGGGTGGGGCGCGATCTCGTTGACGGGCAGTTGCAGGACTCGGTGGGCGCTGCCGGCGGCGATGGCCGACATTCCACCGATGAGTCCGGAACCTTCGGTCGATGCCTCGCCTACGGCGGGGGAGGCAATGTCGGCGGCGTCTCCGCCGGCGAACTGGGCGAAGCGGTTCGCGGTCTTACGCTTCCCGGCGGGCTTAGCGGGCCGGCGTGGCATGCGGGCGGTGGGCGTTTCTGTCACTAGAAGCTAGCTCCTTCCTTAAATACCGGTATTACGGTATGGATCGTTTGAAACGTACGCAAGAGGAGCTCCCGGCGTTTCGTCGATCAATGCGGTGATGCACGCTGCATCACCCGAGTGGCACCCTTCATCCGTGCCGTCACGTGACGAAATATGCCCCGATAGAACGGATGCGAACCCGTCGAACTAGGAAGGCGGCCCAGGAGCGGCCGACCGGCCGTCAAGGGCAACAAATGTGCACCGCGGCGTCTTCGGCGGGCGGTAAAGCATCGCCTCGCACCTGCGGCACGCAAAACTGCGATGCACTCCGCAGATACCGCAATGTGCCGAACCGACCAGCACAGTGAACGGGGCGCCCCAGGGATGTCCATTCGGACACGAGAGGGGAGGGGGAGGCTCCGCCCAGCCCTTGGGAGTCCATCTCAGCGCGCCTGCCACAATCCGATCATACGTTCGAATGCTGCCCCCCTGGTTCCCGGCAGCTCCCGGTGGCGCCAGCAACACTACTTGCTAGCAAAATAGGACGTTAGTTAACCAGCTATCCAGGAACTAAGATAAGTAGTAACATACAGATCATGGGAACCAGCAGGACTGCAACCAAGCCCTCTAGCTATCTGGATCACGGGCTAGATAACATGCTGGCAAGCTGGCCCGATGAGTCGCCGGCGGCAACGGAAAGGGACGCGGCAATGCCCAAAAGCGCCGGCGACGTGCAGATCAGCTTCCGAGCCAGCTTCGACCTGAAGATGAGGTTCGAGCAGGCACTCCTCTTTCGATCGGCTCGCGAAGGCCGCAGAATCTATGCAAACCACGTCCTCGTCGAAAAGATCGAGGAGTTCATCGCCGAAGAGGAGAAGCTGCGCCCGTGAACCGCCACCCGATGCGCTTCATCGTCGCAGCTGTTGCCGCGGCCGTCGCAGCGCTGCTCGTCCCGATTCCCGCCTCCGCCGGCCCGGCAATGATGGCTTACCCCGGCATGGCCATCGCGCAGGGGGATAGCGCGTGCGCCATCGGGTTCATCGACACACGCCGCCGCATCGCCTACTCCGCCGGCCACTGCGCCACCACGCAGACTGTCACCGACCAGGCCGGCCGAACGATCGGTGTCGTCGCCCTTTCTGAGCACAACCGCGCCGGTCACAAAAGAACCGGACCCCGCGACAGCGTGATCGACTACCAGGTCATCGCCCTGAACTCCAACATCCAAGCGACCAATCAGCTCGGACCCAACGGGACCCGCCCACTGATCACCGAACCAGGCGTCAAGCCCAAGCCAGGAATGAAGGTGTGCCAGCTCGGACCGGCTACCGGATCGTCCTGCGGCACCATCGAAGCCGTCAACGACGGATGGTTCACGATGGCACCCGGAAGTATGACCAGCCAGCACGGCGATTCCGGAGCTCCGGTATACACCTACACCACGGCTTCCGGGCCAAAGCCGGTCATTGTCGGTATCTTGCGCGGCCTCAACGGCGGCCAGGTCGCCGCGGTCAGCTGGCCTGACACCATGATGCGCGCCATCTACGCTGCCGCTGAAGCCACCGCCTGACCCTCGCGCCGACGTCCGCGCGCAACGCGCCGGAATACACTGGGGCACACAGCCAAACAACCCGGAAGGTCCCACCGCCCGATGCCCGGCCAGCGCACCCCATCAAGCGACGCGGTCAACCTGCACGTCCGCCGCCAGCTGGCCGCCGCCATCGCCGACTGGATCATCACCAATGATTGGACCCAGGCCGAGGCTGCGGCCAAGCTGGGCGTCAGCCAACCCCGGATCTCTCACCTCGCCAGCGGGCAGATGGAACGATTCAGCGTTGACGCACTCCTGAACATGGCCGCCAAAGCCGGCCTCCACATCGAGTTGACCGTCACCTCGGCGGCAACAGCATCGAAAGGTGTGCGTCCTTAAGCCCAGGCAGCACGATCGCTCATCTGTAGCCAGAGAGCACCTGGTCGGCCCCTCTTATGCTGCTCAACACGATCGCGGCATGTGTATCGCGTCCCGAGGATGGCGTGGGCCGCATGCGCATGTAGTCCACGACGTTCGCGCGCCTGTCGGCCTTGTGGGGGGACATGTCTGCGCGGCGAGCGGGCTCGATGAGCCACGGCGTTTGATGTAGGTCTAGCTCTGAAATATTTCACGCCGCACCTACAACACCATCCCTCTGAGCAGCGGGAACGTCTGCAACCAGCAGACATCCAGGTGGCCGCTGTCCGATCCGGAACTAGGTTCTGGATTGGACAGCAGCGCTGCGACCGACCTCGGTGACTCCGTTACGGATGACACTATTGCCCACGAGGAAATCGAGCTTCGAATCCACGTCGGTAACAGTCCCGCACACCACGTTTCCCGTTACAAATAAAGCGAACCCGCACCCGCGGGCAGCTCGATGATGGGGGAGGGCGGTCAGCGTGTCGTGTCGAGGATCTGCCCCAAACGTGCGAGCCGGCGCGCTGCCTCCACGCACTCGCCCGCAGCCACCGGCCCACGACTTGCGCCCAACACGGTGGCGGCCACGGCGGGGTCCATGTCCCGAAACAGCGTCAAGGCTCGGCGAAGCGCGCCCGCGTCGATGTCGGCGCAGTCACCCACGCCCACAGCGCGCGAGCCGTCATCAGGCCCGCTCTCGCCGGGCGCCGGGCTGTATGCCTCGTCGAGCGGCTCGGCCTCACTGGGAGGGACTATCGCCGGCGGCGCCGGCGGCAACTCATCAAGATCGCCATCGACAATCACTGGCGAGCCACGACGCGGCCTGGCGGCGATGTTCTCGTCGATCAACGTTCGCAGGGCCTGGCTTTGTTCTCCCGCGTCGACGAGTTCCCCCAGGCGACTGGTCGCCGCGGACACGACCTGTCGGGCGCCTTCAAGCCCCAGCAGCGCGACGTCGTTGGGTGTTACCGGCACGTGCGTGCCCGGGCCCACGATTTCCTGCAGCGGCGCAACCAAGGTCTCCACCCCTTGGCGATACCGGCGCGCATTCGACGCTGACCCACCGAGCTGATCGTGGATGAAATGACCGAAGTCGTTGTAGCTGTGCCCTTCCCGGTCGAGAAGGAAGCGCCAATCCTGATCGCGGTAGATCGCCGCGAGCACCTCCAACACCCCACTAACCGCCCGGCCGAGCTCTCCGAGACGCCGCTGAGCCCGCTCCTGGGGCGTCTCCACCTCAACCAGCTCGTGCGACGACACCGACACCACTGAAGTCATGTGATCAGCCCACCCACGACGCTGGCGTGCGTCCCCAGAAACCGCTGCACCTTGGCCCGGGTTTCGGCATCAGCCCAGGCACGTCTCAGCACCTCCGGCAGCGTGCTGGTGAAGGTCCCCAACAGGGGATCTGCGCTATCCCGAAGCCGTAACCGCTCACGGGTGCGTTGGTCTGGCAGCAACCGCATCAGGCCGACCACAACGGCCGGATGCGCGCCGCGCCCCACGCGCGCCCAACCCATGATCTGGCGTTCAATCAACGCCCGCCCCAACGGGTCATCAAAACTGCCCACGGGCAACGCCTGGAGTGGGCCATCCTCATCCCGTGCGTGGCCCAACGCGCATCTGCGTTGAAACTCCTGATCCGCCAAGGATAATCCGCCCAGATACGCCGCGCGCAGCTCGTCACGCTCGGCCCCGCTGGCAAGCTCGAAGCGCCGGTAGGTCTCGCATAATCCGTCGGAGGTCGCCGCATACTCGACTGCCGCGTCGGCCAGTCGCTGCCGCGCTGCAGCCAGCTGCAAGCGAACCTCCGCAAGTTCGCGGAGCTTCTGCTCCCGCAGCGCTGCCAGGTCAGTCGGTATCGAGCTCACGCCGGTCTGCCTCCTCGACGCCGAAGAACTCGTCAACCTGCCGCTGCACCCGGACCTCATCGGGTCCCTCAAAAACATGAACCTGTCCATCGCTGGGATCGGTCACCTCGACACGCACCGACACAACTCCACTCATCAGAACCTCTCCATCTGATTCATCGCGCTCCGACATACGCCGCCTACATCTCCTGGAAACGCTTGATACGACCCATGATCCGATCAGTGGCCTTGCACACGGCCTCCGCAGTCTTGCGGGTCTTCTCCACATCTCCTCGCGCCCAACTCTCGATGTAGGCGAACGATTCACCCTCCTCGCGCAACCCGTACCGCCGAGCCACCACATAGGAGACGCTCTCGGCCTCGACCTCCATCGTCGAGCGCTGCCCACCCGCGCGAGTGTGATACTCACCAGTACGTTCGGTGTGCCCGAGCTCGATGTGAGCGAGCTCGTGGGCCAGCGTTTTGGCCTGATGAGCGTGGCTGTAACTGCTATTGATCGTGACCGTCTTGCTTACCGGATCGGTGGAGCCGTCAGGGATGCGCGGATCATCGCCGAGATCCTTGTACACCAGGGCATACCCATGCTCTCCCACCTGCGCAGCCAGATCCTCATGCATGCCCTCCGGCGCTCTACCCGACGCCCGGTTGTACGGCACCTGCGGCGGCTGCGGCAGCGGCTTCCCACTCGTCGACGCGACGTCATAGACCGGCACGGGCTTGAACCCGATGACCTTGCTCTCCTTGCGCGAGCCGTTGGCGTCCTCGACCTCAACCTTCTTGACCATCGGGGCGTAGATCCAGATCGCCTTCTCGCCCTTATCGACGCTACGCCCGAGCTCTTTCCACTTGTTGAAACCCGCAACCTGCTGGGCATCAGGCCGCTGCGCCAAGATCAGCAGCTGGTTGTTCATCGAGTACCGGTGGAACCGTTGCTGGAAATCCAACCACTCCCGCCACTTCGGGCCAGTGCCCAACTCGGCGATCGCCGTATCAATCTCACGCCGGATGTCCTCAGTACGCGTCGACTTATCCGCGAACGACACCGGCGCACGCACAGCCGAGCTTGCAGCCCCATTCGACTCGTCAAGATCGGCAAGCTCAGACAGCAACGCAGCCTCAGCGCGCTCCAACCTCTTAACGCCGCGCGCCGCGCGCGCGTACCCCAGCCGCATATCGCCCGGGCAACGCCGCGGACCATCGGGTTCATGCTCGGCTCGACACATCAGCGTCCAACACCTCCAGACATCGCAGCAGCTAGCGGGATCAAACTCAGCATCGGCAAGCCGCCGCCTGCATTCAAGAGGACTTCGGTGGCCGCCGGCTCCTCTGGAATCTGGCCGCGCGGCTTCTTACCGTCGAAGGCATGACTCCCACGGACACGCGTCGAGGACGTGCCCCGCGCCCGTTGACCGAAGGCCAGCGCAAGGTCCTGATCGCGTTTGCCCGTGCCGGCTTCGCCGAAGGCGAATGGGTCCGCCCGATGGACGTCGGCGGCCGCGACCGGTCCGGACATAGCCGGCTGCTGACCCAGCTCGAACGCCGGGGCCTCGTCGAGTCCAGAACTCGCTCGACGGGAAAGCGGGGCTCCAAGCTCTACCGCTTGACCGCCGCTGGCCGCCGCCACGCCGACGAAGAACTCCACGAGTCCCGACGTCCGCGTCAGGGCTCACCGCCCATTGCGTCCGCTCGTCAGAGCCCGCTGTTAGCGTCCACCTCATGACCGATCCGAGCACCGAGCAGGTGACCCGACCGATCCGCGAATCAGAAGAACACGCCTACCGCGCCACCGCAATCCTCGAACTGTGCGGCGAAGACGACCCAGCCGTCGATGAGCTGCCGCAGTCGGAGCGCACTGCGCTGGCGGCGGTGCATGCGCAACTCGCGCAGGCAGCCGCACTCGCGAGCATGGCCCAATCAAACGCGTTGCTGATCGAGGAGATGAGGGAACTCAACGACGCCATCCGAAGTTTCGGCCAGCAGCTCCTGGCTGCCGGGCAGCCCCAATAACCGGGGCCGCCGGCACTCGCGACCTGAGCAGCAGCCGAGTAGGTTTGGCGCCATGGTGGACCGGGGGACTGGGGGGAGCGCATTCGGCTCCGGCCGACTACCCACGCGGCTCCCACTACGGCGACGACAATGACCGCGCCATGACCGACCCGAACACCATGAAAGACACCGAAGACGACCTCGCATCGGGACCCGCTCACGACGAATTCGAGTGGAACATCGACGCCGCCGCCAAGCTGTCCCACGCCCAGACGGCCATCGCTGAATTCACCTACCAGATCACCAAACTGAACTATCTCCACGCCCAGCTACTGGCGGCCCGCGACGGCACACTGGAACCCGACTGGCGCGCCACCATCACCACCATCGCCGCCGAGACGACCACTGAACCCGCCGACACTCAGCAATCAGCTCGCTCCCGCGCCGCAGCCGACCTAGCCGCCATACCGCCGGCCGACTGGGAGCCCGGAAGAAAAGTCGGCTGGCGCACCGCACTAGATGCATGGTTCGACGTCATCAAAGCGTGCCTGGCCGACACCGAACGCGCAGAACGTCACCTTCGCGCCGAAACATGGATGTCCGCCGACTCGGTCACCGCGCGCATCACCATGGATCGCGACCTCGCCACCGCCTCCTACCGGGCTGGTCTGGCCGCCGGAGGCTTGGACGTCGACTGGTATGACTGGCTCATCGAACGCGTCCGGCTCTGGCCCGACGTGAAGCGCCGCAACGACCAGCTCGACCTTATGACCCTCGAACCGGACTACCGACAGTCCATCGAGCAGCTGCCGCCGTACTGGGCATGACCCACCAGCGCGACCCCGGCGCCGCACCCGCCCCAGCAGACCGGCACTGGTGGAACACGCCCGAGCACTGCTCAACCCCGCTACAGGACCTCATCCCCGGATACACCGCGATCGCCGACCGCCCGATCCCGTACGCGCTTCTTCCCCGCCGCGCCCGGACCGTCTACGGCAGCGCCATGCAGAAATGGTGCGACCTCGGCAAACACCCCCCACAATCCCTGCTGACCTGGAAACTCTCGGGACCGACCACCGTCAACGCGATCATCACCGCCGCGACTGCCGCAGCAGCCACCGAGACCACCCCACCACCAGAGACCGCCCGAGCCGCCGCCGACCGACTCATCAGCGAACTCAACGACCGCGACGTCACGATCCTGTCCCAACGGTCCTGGGCGCAGACCCCCACCCCACACGCCGAGCTCGCCAGCCACCTCGGCGTGCAACCCATCTCGATCCGGCGCTACCAGCGACGCGCCCAAGCCCGCCTTGAAGAACTACTCACCCAGCCCGCCCACCACACCCTTGTCGGCCACGCCGCGGCGCTGCGCGCCACGCTGGGCCCCTACACACCGCACGCAGCGGTCACCGCCGAGCTGCACCGCCTCGACATCCCCGCCAACGACATCGCCGCTGACCTACTGCTACACCTCGCCGGCCCGTACCGCCGCCACCACGACTGGTACAACAACACCACCATCGACGGATCCGCCGCAGCACGCGCTGCCATCACCACCGCATTCGCCACCGATCCAGCCCCACCCCGCGAAACACTGCTGGCCGCCCTCACCGGTATCGGCATGCCACCGCAGACCGCCGACGCCTATCTCGAAACACACCTGACCCTGCGCGACTTCGGCGACCGCTGTGTCCCATGGAACACCGACACCACCGCCAACATGATCGAAGCCGCACTACAAGCGCACAAAACCCCCGCGACACCCGCCCAACTCACCGAGCTCATCGACACCCCGCAAGTACGCGTAGCCACCGTCGCGGCGGTCCTGTCCGACGACCACCGCTTCAGCCGAACCAGCCGGACCACCTGGGCGCTGCGCACCTGGGGATTGCCCGAGTACGCCGGCATCGACCACGCCATCACAACCTGCCTCGACGCCGCAGGCGGCGCCGCCACCCAAGCAGACCTCATCACGGCAGTCCGGTCGACCTTCCCCGACGTCGCAGCGACCTCTATCCAGACCCACCTATCGACCCTGAACTTCATCAGACGGCGCGACGGCCTGATCCGCCGCCGCAAACCCAGAGACCCGTGGCCTGAATTCCCCCACCTGCGCACCGCCCGCGGGGCATTCCACGACCCGCACCACCAAGCACGCCTCCTGCTACCGGTGACCGCCGATCTGCTCCGTGGATCCGGCCGCCCACTACCGCCCGCATTCGCAGCAGCCATCGGTATTAGACCCGGCCAGCGAAAACACTTCACCAGCGCACACGGACAGACCGCCGTGACATGGAGACTCGCATCCACCAACGGCGCCACACTCGGATCGATCCGCGCACTGCTACGCGCCACCGCCGCCACCGCCGCCGATCGCATCGTTCTGGCCTTCGGCCTCACCGAACCCACCATCAACGCCACCCGCCTGCCCCCGAGCACCCCCGCACACCTGCTGTGGCAACACGTCCTCGGCCGCCCCATCGATGACCTACCCGCCGCGCTGGCAACCGCCTTGGACTGCCCCACACACCAGACCGAGGCAACCCTGCGCGCCCGCGGCGACCACGCCTTGGCCGACCTCCTCCACCAGTCCTGAACCACCTCAAGGCGCGCGACGTTAGTCAACCCGACGCTCGCCGCACCTGGAAATACCCAGTCACACCAGCTAGAGCGAATCATTCACGTACTCGCACTCGAGAACCACGAGCTGCGATTGAATCGGATCCAAAGCGACAAGATTGTGTCGTTGCGACTAGGAGAATGACATGGCCCACCGTCCAAATCAGCCCAGACTTCGAGGACATGACCGCTAGTGCCCAACCTCTTTGACAACCTCAGCGACGACACACGCCTGAAGGACGCGCTGCGAGTTTCTCTCAAGGACTTCGACACCGTCGACGTTGCGACGGGATATCTCGACCTGCGCGGCTGGTCGAGCATGGCCGACATCGTTGACACGAAGCCTCGAACAGGTGCGGAGCCCGTTGCTCGGATTCTCATCGGAATGGTCGCGCCAGCCGACTCGCAGGAAATCCTCGACGCCCTGCAGCGCGAGGTTCAGCCACCGGGCTACGGAGCAGCCATTCACGACCGCGAAAAGGCGCTTGCCCGCCGCGATCAGCTCGTTAAGCACCTTCGGAACCAGCTCATGCGAGGGCTGGCCACATTCGAAGGACAGCAGACCCTCCAGACGCTGAAGCGGCAGTTGGAGGACGGCACCGTTGAGATGAAGGTGTTCACAGAGAAGCCGCTGCACGGAAAAACATACCTGTTTCATGCCCCAGGGAAGAGCCACGGCTCACGCTGGGCCTACGTCGGGTCGTCGAACCTCACCCACGCTGGACTGACCACCAACCTTGAGCTGAACATTGACGTTCAAGACTCCGACGCCAACAGCAAAATTGCCGAGTGGTTCGAGGCCCGATGGACCGACCGGTTCTCGCTGCCCATCACCGGTGAGATCATCCAGCTGATCTCCGAATCGTGGGCCGCCGGTCAACAGCCGACCCCCTTTGAGGTCTACCTCAAGGTCTGCCATGCGCTGTCCCAAGATGCCCGGGATGGACTTGGCTACGTCTTGCCCGCATCGATGCAGAACCTGCTGCTCGACTACCAGGAAAGCGCAGTTCGCACGCTCGCCCGCCGCATTGTTCGCCGGGGCGGAACGATGCTGGGCGACGTCGTTGGTCTCGGGAAGACGCTGACTGCAATTGCGACTGCGTTGATGCTGCAGTCCGCCGAGGACTACTCGACGTTGGTGCTGTGCCCAAAGAATCTCGAACTCATGTGGACCAAGCACCTCGACGAATACGAGATCAATGGGCGCGTCATCCCATACTCGATGGCCGACAAGGTGCTGCCTGAGCTCAAACGCTTCAACCTGGTCATCTGCGACGAGTCGCACAACCTGCGCAACAGCAGCACGATCGCCTACGAAGCCATCCATGAGTACATACGCCGCAACGCCTCCAAAGTGCTGCTGCTTACAGCAACCCCTTACAACCTCGCGTTCCAAGACGTCGCTAGCCAGATCGCCCTGTACATCGACGACGACGAAGACTTGGGCATCGTTCCCACTGCGGCACTGGCCGCAGACCCCGGACTTCGCGACAAGGTCGACGGGAAAATCAATACGCTTGCCGCCTTCCGACGCTCCGACCACGCCGAGGACTGGCGCCGACTGATGAGCGATCACCTAGTGAGGCGAACACGCAGCTTCATCAAGCGAACGGCAAAGACAGAACTAGTCACCCTGCCCGACGGAACTACCCAGGAACAGCCGTACCTCCAGTTCGCGAACGGCGAGAAGTTCCACTTCCCCGCCCGGATTGCCCGGCCACTCAGCCACGACTTCGCCGACGACGATCCCGCGAAACTCATGGAAGACAACGACACACTCAACGCCGTGAGCACTCTCGCGCTGCCACGCTACAGGCTCGCCGACTACGACAACCCCCGGGCGCCGCACACAGAGTCAGACACGAAGATCCTCGACGACATCCGTTCCGGGCGGGGAAACGTCAGCGGCTTCGTCCGTACCGGATTGTTCAAACGACTGTCCTCGTCCGGGCACTCGTTCATTGTGTCGCTTCAGCGTCAGCGTGCGCGCAACGAGCTGTTCCTTTATGCAATCGACAATGAGCTGTCGATTCCTATCGGGTCGTTCACCGACAAGCAATTCGCGGTCAGCGACGAAGATGTCGAGGACGACCCGACACCGCACGGCACGCTCGCCAGTCGTTACGAGGAGCTTCGCAGAACCCTCCCTGCAAAGACCAAATGGGTCAACTCCACCGTCTTCAAAACCACTCTGCGCAAGGACCTCGAACGCGACAACCAGATGCTGACGCGCATGCTCGACCGATTCGGCAACTGGGATTCGAACCGAGACTCGAAAATCAACGCGTTGGTCGACTTGCTCCGCAACGACCATGCCGACGAGAAGGTCTTGGTTTTCACCGAGTACGTGGACACTGCCGAATACGTCGCCCAGGCGTTGCAGGAAGCGGGCATCGACAAGGTTGCCGTCGTCTCAGGAAACACCGACGATCCAGCAGCCATCGCCCGCAGATTTTCACCGCACTCCAACCGTATCCCGGGGCAGGAGGAACCTACCGACGAAGACCCAGCTGACGCCGTCGACGTGCTCGTCGCGACTGATGTGCTCTCCGAAGGTCAGAACCTGCAGGACTCCCACATTGTGGTCAATTACGACCTGCCGTGGGCGATTATCCGAATCATCCAACGCGCCGGCCGCGTAGACCGCGTCGGCCAAAAGTCGGACAAGGTCTTCATCTACCTCATCAGCCACGAGAACGTTGAAGCCCAGATCAACCTACGACAGCGCATCCGTGCACGCCTAGGCGCCGCGGCGGAAGCATTTGGTTCCGACGAACAATTCTTCGGCGGTGACGCTGAAATCAAGATCCTCGATGACTTCTACAAGGGCAAGGTCAGCGATGATGCCGACGACGCCGACAGTGAGGCCGACGCCGTGAGCGAGGCGTGGGTCGTCTGGTCCAACGCCCAGACGAAGCACCCGCAGATCGCCAAGAAGGTGCTCGGGATGCAGGACATGGTCCACAGCACCCGCGAGCAGTACATCGACGAGAACGCCGGCAGCGTCACCTGCTTCGTAAGCACCGAGTCCGGCGTCGATGCGTTCGCGACATCTACCACGAACGCCGACAACTCTACCGTCGAAAGACTGCTCACACCATTGGAAGCGATGCGCACCTTCCGCGCGCAAATCGACACGCCCACAGCTGAACTCCGACCCGATCACTTCGATCGACAAACGGCACTCGTCCACGGACCCCTCACTATCGAAGCCATTGCAGCCGGGAATCTCAAAGGGATCCGGAAGTGGGTGTGGGAACGCCTCGGTGGAACCTTGTACGCCCAGAAGGCAGCTGACGCACTCAACGCACTACACGCACAACCCTTCACAGAGCACGCAACCATGAGGCTCAGTCAGGCCCGTCGAAACCGCTACAGCATCGATGACATCGCCGACCTACTCAACCAGCTCCATGAAGAAGACCGCCTGGTCATCAAGTCATCGGAGACCGACAACATCAAACTCGTCTGCTCGATCGGAGTACGCGAAGCATGACCGACAACCCATTGAGCCTCGTCGAGAAGCACCTCTACCAAGAGCTTTTCCTGCACGAGCTGAACTGGAGTGCGCCTGACTCGCCGCCGATCAGCTACACCGCCGACGATGGGCAGACCTACACCGCCACCAATATCTCGTCCTACAAGGGTCTTCGCGTCTGGGTCTGCAACGACAAGCCTGGCTCGAAAATCGAAGCCGAACTCGACCGCTTGATCGCCAAGACGACCACAGACCGTCTGGTCATCTTCCACAACGACGTTGAGCAGGTCTGGCGTTGGCCGGCTCGCCGTACCAAGGACAACTCGACATCAACCAGGCTGACGAGCCACCGGCACCGCAACGGCCGGGGTAATCCGAGCTTCGCTGCCAGGCTTGATGTCATCCGCTTGCCCATCGATGTCATGCTCGACGCCAACACGGTACTGACCAAGGTTCGTGAGGCGTTCGATGTCGAGGCGCGTAACGAAAGCAAGCGAGCCTCAAAACTCATGGCCCGCATGTACTCTGCGCTCGAAACCGCCTATCCGGCCTCGTACGATGCGGCGAAGCGTGATCACGAGATCTCTGTCATTCTCGCCCGGCTTCTGTTCTTGATGTTTGGCGACGACACCGAAATGTGGGAGAACGAACAGGGTGAACCGGTACCCGACGCCTTCCTCGAGTTCATTCACCTGCAGACTCCCGGGGACGCATCGACTCTTGGAAAACAACTCACCGACCTATTCGACGCCCTCGATAAGCCCGGCGGCGCCGCAGCGAACGGTATAAACGCGGTCCTTCCCTACATCAATGGCGGTCTCTTCCGAGAGATGATCACCCTGCCGGTGCTCAGTAAGGACTTCCGCGAAGCGGTACTCGATGCCTGTGTGGTCGACTGGTCCACAATCAGCCCAGCGATCTTCGGATCGATGTTCCAGTCGGTCCGCGACGCGCAAACTCGGCGTGAACTCGGCGAGCACTACACCTCCGAGGAGAACATCCTCAAGACCCTAAACCCACTCTTCCTCGACGAGCTTCGCGCTGAGTTTGACCGGGCTCGGACCATGAAAGACGAGAAGGGTGTTCTCACACGGCTCTGGAAACGCCTTGGTGACATCCGGTACATGGATCCCGCTTGCGGCTGCGGAAATTTCATCATCGTTGCCTTCCGCGAGCTCCGCGACCTGGAGCTGCGCATCATGGAACGCCTGCAGGAACTGGCCGGCGCATCCCAACTCGCCTTCGATCCCACCCTCGCACTGAAGGTTACGCTCGACCACTTCTATGGAATCGAAATCGATGAGTGGCCAGCACGAATCGCGGAAACCGCGATGTTCCTTGTCGACCGCCAATGCGACCTCAAACTCAAAGAACGATTCGGCGAAGCCCCACAACGACTCCCCATCCAGACTCAGGCGAACATAACCGTTGGAAATGCACTTCGACTGCAGTGGCAAGAGCTTTGCCCTTCCTCGGAGTCAGTAGTCGTTGCAGGCAATCCGCCTTACCTTGGGAAGAAGCAGCGCACTGCCGCACAGACCGAGGACATGCAGCTGGTTTGGGGCAGCGCCTACTCGGGTGAAGCCGATTACGTCACTGCGTGGTTCGCCAAAGGCGCTGACTACTTCGGTGCCGCTGTCGGTCGGTTGGCATTCGTCACGACTAATTCAGTGGCGCAAGGTGTCGTTGTCGCGCCCGTGTTTGGTGCATTACTTGCTCGCGGCTGGCGCATCTTCTTCGCACACCGGACATTCGCCTGGTCGTCGGACGCCGTCGGGCAGGCGGTTGTGCACTGTGTCATCATCGGTATGAGCAACGGCCCCAAAGCCCGACTTCGGTTGTTCGAGTACACGACACTGAACTCGGCGCCGATTGAGCTAGAAGTGTCAGCAATCAATTCCTATCTGGTTGACGGGCCCAACGTGCTCGTAACCGACCGGCGCCGGGCTCTCAACGCTCAACTCGACAGCGACATCCGGTTTGGGTCAATGGCAGCCGACAACGGCGGCCTGTTTGTAGACCAAACGGAATACATGCAGCTGGCTGCGGCCGATCCGGTTGCCCTCAATTACCTGCGACCCTTCATAGGGGCACGGGAGCTCCTCCACAGCACACCGCGTTGGTGCATTTGGATTCCAGACGACGATCTCCCCGCCGACGTCGCCAATTCCCGGTTCCTGCAGGATCGTATTGAGCACGTTTACCGGTTCCGGTCGGAGCTGGCTAAGGATGCAGGTGTTCGTGCTGCCGCCGCTACCCCGTGGCGCTTCAACCGCGTTCAGCAGCCGAGTTCGGCCTACCTTTGCATTCCACGGCACGTGTCAGAGTCTCGAAAGTACTACCCAGCTGCGCGATTCGAGCCCGATGTCGTTGCGGGTGACGCCACCTTCGTAGTGGACGATCCGGACGGATTCTTCTTTGGTGTCATCTCGTCGACGATGTTTATCACTTGGCAACGTACGGTCGGTGGCCGGATCAAATCAGATCTACGCTTTGCCAGCACATTCACTTGGAATACCCTGCCGTTGCCCGCTGTCCCCACGAAGCGACGCGAGGCGATCGCACAGGCCGGAAAGCAGGTTCTGGCAGCGCGGGCGCTCCACTCGTCCCGTTCGTTAGCCGATCAATACGACCCTGAGGCCATGGATCCTCAACTGGTCGCGGCACACGACCAACTCGACGATGTCGTCGACTCAGCATTCGGCGCCACCGGCCGCTGCTTCAATCAGCTACAGCGGCAAGAGATCCTATTCAAGCGGTATGCCGAACTCTCAGCGTCCCAGCCCACACCGAAGTCAACTAGTCGGCGCCGTGACTAGCGCCGATGGTTGACGCACCACGCGATGCCGATTTCGTGAGTATAGGAGGGTCGTTATGTCCGTTGATCGGCCATATCGATGACCAGCGATGGCGGT
The DNA here is from genome assembly GCF_048513595.2 of Mycobacterium sp. smrl_JER01. Lineage (NCBI taxonomy): Bacteria > Bacillati > Actinomycetota > Actinomycetes > Mycobacteriales > Mycobacteriaceae > Mycobacterium > Mycobacterium sp. smrl_JER01. Next base: position 64,621 of record NZ_JBLXXK020000002.1, read on the forward strand.
GCCGTCGCATCCTATGGGTTTCGGCGCCAGTATCTCGCCACAGCTGAGGAGTTCCTTCGCCTCGTCGTTGCGCGCGGCGATGACTTGACGGAGTTTGCGGTCATTATCGAGCCGACACGTAGCGATCTCGGCGCCAGCGACGTAGCCGACGATGACGTGGTCGATTTCGCGATCGAGGCCAGTGGCGAGGTTGCCCGTCGCGTACAGGTGAAGTCCTCCCGTGTGCCTTCTGGGATGAACCCGCTGAGGTATTCAGACGCTGCCGCGATATTCAATCGGATGGGCGCTGGCGCACATGAAGCCGTCATCTTGACCAACAAGCCGCCGGCGAAAAAGTTGGTCAAAGCCTGTGCCCCTCCGACTCTGTCTGATGATGGCAGTAAGGTGTACTCCGTTACTGGTCAAGCGATTACGGCCGGTTACGCCACACCGACCAGAACGGTCGTGTGGGATGACCGACGTATCGAAGACGTCAAACAATCGGTGTTGGACCTTGTCCGCCAGATCCGGCGAGACAACGCCGTCGGCCCAGGCGAAAAATCGGCTGCCTTGCTTACTGCCATGATGCTCGACTCCATGTTCGAAGCCGCGGCTGATTTGTCCCCGCGCAGGTGGCCGGCCAGTGAAATAGTCGACTTGCTGTGTCTGCCCGATAACCAGGTAGCGCACGCTCGACGACGATTCGACTGGGGCGTGCCACTGGGCGTTGAAGTTCCTCTGCTGGCATCAGCCGTGGCGCGGACAAATGAGCTAACTACTCTGACGGATCTTTTCAACGAATCCGCAGGCGGGCGGATCCCTCAGGTCGCCGTACTCTCAGGGACGACGGGATTCGGAAAGAGCACCATAGCCGCCGACTTTTGCCATCTCAATCGGCACCTCTACGAGCACATCTGCTGGATCGATTCTCGCTCACCTGAACTGCTCGTCGCCCGAATCAAGGATCTCGTGGCACAGTTGGGCGTGGATGTCGACACCGGTAGTGACGTCGGTGCCGCTTTCCGCACAGAGTTGGCGGGTCTCGGTGGCCCATTCGTTGTGGTGTTCGACGGGGCTCGCCAGCGACAAGACATCGAACCGTTCGTACCCACCAGCGGATGCGGGTTCGTGATCGTCACAACGACCAACAGCACGGGCTGGTGGCACACCGCCCGGTCCTTGCCGGTTGGCGCGTTCACCGACGATCAGGCGACTGCATGCTTTGAGGTGTACGCCGGCATAGAGCCCGGTGTGCATACAGAGGCAGTCGCCGGGGTCGTGCGGCGCCTGGGGCACGTTCCGCTCGCAATCGCTATGGCGGCGTCATACTTTCGCAACGCCGATGAAGATGTCGCGCTGTTGTCCGATAGGTATTTCGAGAGTCTGGAGGCCCTGGATGACTCGACAGCGGTTCCTGAGGGTTTCGACAGGACAGCGTTCGCGGCGGTCCAGTTTGCGGTAACGCAGATTGGGTCCGAGACCGGCGGCGATGAGAAATTCAGGCGAGCAACGCAGCTGCTCATCTATCATTCGGCGTACTTTGCCCCGGAGTTGATACCGGTCAACTTGGTGCTGCAGACCGTCGACAGCACGGTGGCGACGCTCGATCTGACTTCGCCGCCAAGTCCGGTAGAGGCCGATCCCCATGTCCGAAATCGCCTCTTGACGAACCTGCGTACGCAGACCATTGCGCGGCGCCGTACCTATCTGGACGCCTCTGGGGCCGCGAATCCGGCCAGCGACACGATCAGCATGCACCCTCTCGTGCACGAAATCCTTCGCGCGATCCACGTGAAGGCCGCACCTTGTGACAGTTCGGTCATGAACTTGATGACCCTGTTCATGGGGCACCTTTACGGGTGGATCATCACCCTGCGGCCATCGGGTGCGTTCTTCCCTGTCGAGCAGTTGCTCGTGCACGCTCAATGGATCCTCGACCTGGTCGACACCATCAGCAATCCCGCTGATGCCGACGAGCACGATGTGTACGTATTTCGTTGCGCCATCCTCTATCTGCGTTATGAAGTGGCAAATTGCCACTCATCCCGCGGACACTATGAGCGCGGCGTTGAGCTGATTGAGCAGGCGCTCGACGAGTTCGTGGACGTGACACCAACTATCCATCCGCAGTGCACCCTGGCCAAGGCGGCATGCGACGCCATTGCTGACGTCGAGCTTGGCGGACTCGGAGAACAACGGGCACTGCGTTTCGCGCGGCGCGCGATCGATGAAATCGCGAAGATTGAGCAGTTCACCAACGTGCCGCGGCGGGGGGAGATCATCTATCGGTTCGCTGTACAGGCCGCGCAGGCGATTAACCGATTCGGTACCGCTGAGACTCGCGCGGTAGCTGAGGAGCTCGCCGAAATTGCTAATCAACAACAGCTTTCGGCTCCGCAAGAGATCGACAAGATCAATCAGATCGACCGGTTTCTGAAGACTGGTCATTACCCGCAGGCGCTCGCACTGATTCAGATGACCCGCGGCGCAAACCCCAGCGCGTATCAGAAGGTCATGTTCGACAATTTCGAGGTCATCGCGAATCTGCACCTTCATCGCCTTAATGCCGCCGCCGACGGTATCGACCGCATTCTCGCCGCAGCCGCGGAGGGCCCGCACATGCAGACCCATGTCAAGCTGGCCTGCGCAGAGATCGGCAAGGCGCTGCACGCCACATACGCCGCCTGGACCGGGAAATCCACGCGCCTGGCGGCGCAGCACAAAGTGCTGCAGACGCTCGGCGAGTCGGCTGATGTCTGACGTCACAGCCGAACGGATCGAGCAAAAATGGAGTGAGTACGCGCAGTCGGTCGATGCGTTGGCGGCGCGGGTCGGGAATCCTGACGATTTTCCGGTGGTCCCGCGCAGTTCGTTGGCCGGGGACGACGCCAAGTCTCACCCGTTCGAGGTCAGCCATGCGTTGCGTCACATAATCAATGCTTCCGTTGACCAGTTACACGGTGTGAAGGTGGTGGTGAGGGACGCCAATTACCAACACCTGGCGGTGAGTAACACCCTTGTCCGGGCAGCGTTGGAGAACACCGCGACTGGGCTGTGGATCTTGGGCCCCGGAACCAGACCCGAGCGGATCGAGCGTGCACTGCGCTGGCATGCCCGGAACTATCACGATTTCGCGTATTACCTCAGGTCTTCGGATCATTCGGCGGACATGCTGAAACGCAATACCGACAGTCTGGACCAAATCGCCGATGTCGCGGACCGTTTGGGGATGGACCCGAAGCGCGCGAAGTCGGGATTTCAGGTCACCGAGCCGATCAAGGGCGGCGCGATGTACACCAGCTTGCCGGTGTTCGGTGATTGGCAGATCACGTCGGGGTTCGCCCACGGGCGGCCGTGGGCACACCAGGGGTTTTTACGCCGCGAGCAGGTCGGCGGAGGCACGGACGGTCACCCTGTCTATCGAATGACCGCACGTGAGGACATCACCCTCTACTTCGCTGTGCAGGCATTGCATCTATTGGGTGAGCTTCTACGGTTGCGGGATCGTCGTGCCGGTCTTGCGATGCCACCGCGGCCGGACGGACTGCCAGACCATGAACCGAATGCGCGACAGCCACGGGGCTGATCGCCGTCAGCCTGGGCAACGCGGCGGTTCGTCCGTTTTGGTGGGCGGCCTGATCATTCGCCGCGTGAATGTTTGGCAATCATGGCCTGGCCGGGAGTCATCAGTGAGGCGCAGGACCCAACGGATGCTCTCCGGGGGCATCGGAAAGATGATGAGACGGGCTTTGCCACAACACGCCGAAACCATGTACGGAACCGCCCTACCGCGAGCGCGCTGATGGTATGGGGGCATGGGTTGAGAACGGCAGCGGAGCTGATCCGTACCGACCGTTAGACGACTTTCGCGCCGAGGGCAACGGTCGTCATGAGTTCAATCTGAAGAACCTGTACGTGTACTTCTGGCGGTGGGGCACATGGAAGGTGTTTGACGCCAACGCTGATCAGCCAAATGGCGACACCGGCGTGGTGTGCTACATCACGACCTCAGGTTACCTGCGTGGGCCGGGGTTCAAGGGAATGCGCGAGTACCTGAGGCGCAACACCGCTGAAGGCTGGATCGTCGATGTGTCACCGGAAGGGCAACGTCCAGAAGTTGCAACCCGCATCTTCCCGGGTGTGCAGCAGCCTCTGGCGATCGCCATCTTCACCCGAACTCCGGACTGCGATCCGCAGGTCCCCGCAATCATTCACTACACCGCAGTGCACGGCCATCGCAATGAGAAGTACGCCGCGCTACAGACGTTGAGTTTGGATGGTCCGCACTGGCAGCCCACACGCGCAGCGTGGCAGGCCCCGTTCACGCCCGCCGCTCAATCTCAATGGGACGATTACCCCGCGCTGAATGATCTTCTGCCGTGGAGCAGCACCGGGGTGACGGCCAACCGCAACTGGCCCAGCGCCCCTGCCGCAGGGGTGCTCAAGGAACGACTGAAAGCCCTTGTCGCGGAGCCTGATTTGGCGCGCAAGGCAGAGCTGTTCAAGGAAACTGACGCGTCCACTCTTGCGATGACCAAGGATCCCTTCGGCGCTGCGGATACCGAGCCCAACACCACGCGGCCGTTCGCCTCGGAAACCGCGACCTATCTCAAGTCGCCGGCCATCGTCCGCTACGGATGCCGAAGTTTCGACCGGCAGTGGATCGTCGCTGATCGCCGACTGCTGGATAGGTCACGCCCCGAGCTATGGGCAGCCCGTCGCCCAGGCCAGGTTTTTGTTGTTGAGCAGCATTCGCAACCCATCGCCGACGGACCGGCCGCGGTGTTCTCGGCGTTGATCCCTGATGCCCATCATTTCAACGGGCGCGGTGGCCGGGTGCTACCGATGCTGCATCCCGGTGGCCGGGTAAATATGGCTAAAGGGTTGCTCGGAGCCCTCTCGACGATCAGCGGCCGTGCCCTATCGGCGGACGACCTTGTCGCCTACATCGCCGGGGTGGCCGCGCACCCGGGATTCACCCAGCGGTTCGCTGAAGAGCTGGACACCCCAGGAGTGCGGATCCCAATCACCGGTGACGCTGAACTGTTCGAACGTGCAATCCACCTCGGACGCGAAGTGGTCTGGTTACACACATACGGGCAGGCCTTCACGGAAGGGCACGACGGCGGAATCCGCTATCCGACCGATGATCCCCGGCGCATCACCAATCTGACCACGGTGAGTTCCCTACCGCTGGACGCCAGCTACGACCCCGAGACCGCAGTACTGAGTATCGGGTCAGGGTCGTTCGGTCCGGTCCCCGCGGCGGTCTGGGACTACACGGTCGGGGGCCGCGCCGTCATCAAATCGTGGTTCAACTACCGCAAAGCCAACCCGACTGGCCGTCGCACCAGTGCACTGGATGACATCAACGCCTCGGCGTGGCCAGCAGAGTGGAATGGTGAGCTCATCGACCTGCTTTCGGTGCTAAATCGCCTCGTCGAGCTGGAGCCGGCACAAGCTGAGCTGCTCGGACGAATCCTGGACAGGCCAGTGGCCAGCTATTCCGATCTGGCCTCGGCGGGGGTGGAGTGGCCGGGTGCAGCCAACGATCCGCGGCGCCGCGCCAATCAGGCTCCGGTAGCCAAGGAAACGCAGGCCGACGACGATGTCGACGGCCAGCTCGGATTTACCTTTCACTGAAAGCTGACGTCCGCAAGGTCGGCCGAGAACACCCCCGACGCGAGGACCGCCCTGGCGGACACCCTGCCGGCGACGACATTGGGCAAAGTCGGGGGAGAGCCCGCCGCCAGCGACACCAGCACCGTCGAGGACCTTCTCGTGACGACACCGCGATCCCTCAAAGACGACACCGACTCAGAGAACACCGATACCCGCGCACTCAATACCGACGACGACCAGTAGGACGTCACCGACGACGTCGATCTGACCGCCAACGGAAAGTACCGCGACGAGGACGTTGCCGAGGACGACGACGCGACGACCACCCGCCCCGAGCGCGCCAACACCGCCGACACCGGCAGCGAGCCGACCGCCTCCACAAGCGCCGAATCCGTGCTAAACACGAGTGCCGAGACACCTGCACGGCCCATCACCGCAGCTCGGAGCTCCTCTGGATTTGGGTCCTTCACCGCCTTAGCGTCGAAACCACGGACCGCGAAACATTGACAACCCAAAGGACTCCCAACTGATGCCCGCCGCGCTACACGTCACCCCCGACGGCCGTTTCACAGCGATCACCCTCACCGACGAGACCACCATCGCGACCACCATTGGCACAAGTGATCACGCCAGCCTGACCAGTCACGCCGGCCACTACACGTTCTGGTTCGTGCCCTCGCTCAAACCGGTCAACCGCCGCGCCACGGAACTGCTGCTCGCGCTGACAAACTTCACCGCAACCTCCGTCCCGCTGCTGCGAGGCGACGTCATCATCACCGCCAACGACGCCCACGGAAACCTGGCCAGCTGCACTCAGCCACAACAGAACCACCTCTTCCAGACCCGGCCCGGCCGGCGGGACGAACGCCGCATTGTCCGCCGCTACGTCCACGACGCCAAGTGCCGCCGCAACACCGCCAGCCGCGATGCGGACCTGCACCCGGTGCACTGAGAACCGAAAGACCAAGGGGAACCGTGTTCAAAGCACTACATGCCAGCCACAACGGCTGTCTGTACATCGTCGACCTCAACGGAACCGAGACAATCGCACACCTCGTGCGCAACACCGATCTCGAATCACTCAGCAGCAGCGACGGCCAAATCGACTTCTGGTTCACCCCCTCGACCCGGCCCAACCACCACCGCGTCAACATGCCGGCCACCGAAATCTTCGCCGCCTACACTGAGTTCGAAGCACGCGACATCCCCTTGCTGCGCGGCAACATCGTCATTACCGCCCACGACAAACCCACCGGCGCCCCAGCCGGACTCACCGCAGCGCAGCTCAAAGCGCTCGCCGACGCCCGCCCCCGCGGCCGCCGCGGCCGCCGCCTGACCCGCCGGTGCATCCGCGACCTACGCCGCCAACGGCTCGCCGCCCAGGCCCGCCACGAAGAGGCCCGCGAACAATGGCTCTACGGCCACGCCGACCGATCCACGGGACCCCAATAGCAGTGGGAAACAACACCCTGCAAGTCACGCCGGACCGCACCGAAATGACCATCATTTCACCGAGCGGCCAACGCGCAACATTCAAATCTGCGCGAACAGCAGGATTCACCGACAGCGACCTCGACCACGCACGCCGGCTCCGCCTTCGAACCCAGGACGGCCAGACCAATCGAACCTGGCGCATCCCCCTCAGGCGGCCAAATCTTTTCTTGCACTGCAACACTGGACCACCGCTATGGGTGCTCCCGCACATATCTGTCAGGCGAACTGGTGTGTCCGCCGGCTGGCTGTACGTCCTCGTAGCCATCACGGTCGACCCCCCTACCCGCCGAGGCACAGACAGGAGACGGCGCCATGGCTGACCTGCTCGACGCTCTCGCCAGGCAGGGACCGACATTACTGGGAATCGCGGCGCTACTGGCCGCAGTCGCACTGCTGCGCTTGGTTCGACGAATCCGCAGGACCTTTCTCGTCGCGGCCGTCCTACTCGGTGCCGGAGGATCCGGAACGGGCGGCAGCTGGCTAGTCCTTGACGCCCTCAACGGTTGGTGAGCACCACGCGCACGGAAAGAAGCAGCGGCGGCCGCGGCAGCGACGCGCCCCGGCTCGGCCCCGGGGCCCTCGGGGGAAAAACTAGCCGGAAGCGCTGCGCCGCCGGACGGCCTCGCTGAGCGCATCCAGCTCGGTGAGGACGTCGCTGGCAGCCCAGACCCGATTACGCTTTCCGGTCGAAAGCAGCTCTAACACACCAGCATCGGTGAGCCGACTCAACGCCTTATAGGTGCTGGCCTCCGTCGTCCCGGTCATAGCCTGCGCTGTATCAGCGTTGAATATCGGCACGTCGAGAAGTCGCTCGATCAGCGCCTCGTCAGCTGAGTTCGCCCTCGGCCGCGCGATCTCACGCCAACGTTCGGGCAACACAGCCAGGCGTGCCGCAGACTCTGCAGCCGCCTCGCTGGCGTGTACCGCCGCATCCGCCACATAGCCCACGAACTGCTCGGCCCCGCCGCGGCGGTACTCGGTCAAACAGCGGAAGTAGCGGTCGGTGTCAGCAAGCATGGCCGAAGCCATCGGCACAGTGACCCGTGCGGTCAGCCCCCGACGACGCAAGATGGCACTAATCAACGCCCGGCCCACCCGGCCGTTGCCGTCGAAGAACGGGTGTATCGACTCGAACTGAGCATGCGCGATCGCAGCCTGAGCCAGGATCGGAATATCGGTCCGCCCGGCGAAAGCCATCAGATCCGCCATCAAACCCGACACCATCTCAGGCGGCGGCGGAACGAACAGCGCGCCCACCGGTGAGTAATCACTACCGCCCACCCAGTTCTGCACGCTGCGGTACGAGCCTGGACGGTCCGCATACGGATCGGGCGCCATCAGCAGCCGGTGCGCCTCCAGGATCGCCGCCGCCTCGATCGGCCCGGACACGGCGGCATCGACCAACGCCAGCAGCGCGTGCACAGCCCCAAGCTGAGACTGTGCCTCGGCGCTGGCTTTCGCGCCGGCCACTGCCCGGCCGAACGCGTGCCAGCCTGAGTCGACCTGCTCGATCTTCGAAGAAGCCACGGACTCGCTACGAACCAAGAAATCGGCTAGAGGTGCCAGGTGCTGGCCGAACCCGGCGTCGAGTCGCGTCACCGCTATGACCGCGTCTTCGTGGCTGCGCGCTGTGTCGCCGGTGACAGCGACAGGCAGAGTCGCGATCAGCGGAGGGATCTGCACCTCGACCTCGGTCAGCAACCGGTCCTCGCGGTTGCCGTGCCGGCCCTGCAGAGTCCATCGGCGGCTCGCCGTGGAGTGCGCCGGCCAGTCCATAGACAACCTTTCGGCGGCAACGTACAACAATCAACAGCCTTACTATAAGTTATGGCATTAAAGCTAAAATAAGAGAACTGCCCAGGGTGCATCACCTGATCGACCATCCGCCGCCGTAACGGCACCCGCGACCAGCGAATACGTGCCCGCCTCCCCAACGACGTCGTCTCTGTCGAGAACCCAGGCAAACCTTTAGACTGAATTCGCAAGGAGAAACCGTAGGGGGAGCAATGGCTATTCGAGGAGAGACCGCAGCAGGCGCACAGGCCGGCGCCAGCGTTGGCATGCACTTATCCTCAGACTTCCCCGACGTCCCGACCGGCGCCGACACCAAGAGCGCCGCGATCGCCACCGAACTGCAATCATTCGTGACCGCCATCAGCACCGACATCACCACCTACAACACCAGCCTTGACCAGGCCCGCGAAGGCATGGTCGCAGCACCACGCCGAGTCGACGCCGCCGACCGCGAGGGCGCCGCCGTCATCCAATCAAGCGGAGGGACGTACACCATATGACGACTTTCGCCACCCAGTCGCCGGCAACCGGGCCATGGAAGACCGCCGACGAAGTATCCCGCGAAACCGGGCTACGCCCCGACCTCGTCCTGCGCTTCATCCCCCACACCGAAACCCCGAACGGCCCCCGCTACAACCCCCACCACATCGCACTAGCCGGCACCGTCAAGCAGATGACAGACGCCGGCGCGCCAGCCGACGCGATCGACGCCGCAGTCCGCGACCTCCTCCAGCGCCCAGACCTCACAGCCGGAGCCCCACTCACACGGTCCCCGAAGCGTCGAAACGGCCAACTGCCGACCGTCGCCGGCATCACCGCCGCCATCGCACTCCTCATCGGCGGCGTGATCGGCGGACTCATCGGATCCGGCAACCGCAACACCACCACAGCCGCCCCCGCACCCGTCACCATCACCGCGACGGCGCCGACACAGGAGCTTCCTGGCGTCCCCGCAACTATCGACCCCGTCTGCGACGAATGGGGCGCCCTCAACGATCGTTACCGCGCGGAGCGCGCGGATTGGGTCCAGACCGACGCGAACGTTCCCGCCAGTCAGTGGACTGCTGAACAACGACGGACAAGCCTGGCAGTAATCCCAGTCCTACGGTCTGAGGTCGTCGATCTTCAAAGGCTTGCAGACAAGACGGAGGATCCCGCGCTGAGGACCCTTCTCGGGCTGAGCGCGTCGTACCAGGAGGCCTTCACCGAGCGCCTTCCAAACTATGTGCCTTCAACCGACAAGGCGCTGTGGTCGGCCTCGACCGACTTTGGGAACGCGGTGAACAGCTACTGCAATGCGACTAGGTGATCAATGCTTGAGCGTCCGCCCAGCCCGAATGATCTGATCGGTGATAACTGGCCATCGATCGACGAGGTGGCTTTAGCCACGCTCAGCACCGCCTTCGCGGGGGCTGGGACTGCATCGCAGACAGCCGAGCAGAAGGCGTACACCGACGGCAACGCCTACAACAGCCTGCTACCAGAAGGCTTTGAGAAGCAGGTGGAGGTAGCTTTCAAGGTCGGCGGAATGGCCGCAGATCTGTCTGCCGCACTCGGGAAAGCCGGTGGCGAAACGGCTGTGGTCGCCCAAGCCGTGATGATGGCCAAAGTGCAGATCACCGTCACGGTCGGTGTGGCAGAAGCCCTGATCGCCGCCAAGGAAGCCGAGATCGCGGCATTGCAGGCTGCAAGTCTGCGTCCCGAGATCCGCGCGATGCGAATCCAGCAGCTGCGCAACGAGATCGAACAGATAACCAACGAGGCCAAGAGCGACATCCGGGCGATGTACAACGGCATCTACACACCCACGGCACCCGCCACTCCAGGCCTCACCCCAATCACACACAACGGCCCAGCCCCCGGGAAAGGCGCACCGCCAGCCGGAAATGGAATGGGCGTCCAGCCGCTGAGCTGGGGTGACAAGGATACGACCGGGAATGTCGAATCCGACGCAAAGAGTGAACAGTTTTCGGAAGTCCAACGATCGGAACAACCGGAGACCTGGTCCGAGCGCGGCGAATCGGGGTCAAGGGATTCCGCGCCCAGTAGTACGGAAGAGGGGGGTGCGGATCCTCTGGCCTTTGGCGATCGATCGGCGTCCGGTCACCCGACTATCACGGCTCCTGAGTCCGCGGCTTCTCCTGTCGCGATGCCGCCTTCGATGGGTGCGCCGTCTGCGAGTGGTGGCGGGTCTGCGAGCAGCTTGAGTGGTGCGATGCCGAAGATGAGCGGCGGTGGCGGTCTGTCGTCTGCTGGTGGATCGGGGTTGTCGTCTCCTGGTGGCGTGTCCAGCGGTGGCAGCGGGTTGTCCGGGCTGTCCAGTGGGGGTGCTCCGTCGGCGCCCGCTGCCCCGACGCCTACGCAGCAGTTCTTGAATGGTGTGGGACAAGGGTTTTCGTCAGCGTCGCCGTCGACGGTGGCTTCGGGTGCGTCTGCTGCTGGTGCGCAGCCGTTCAAGCCGGTGCCGGGTTCGACGATTCCGGCGGGTCCGCCGCCGGCTTCTTCGGCTGTGTCGGCGCCGACGTCGTCTTCGGCGGGGCCCGTCGCAGCGCCGGCGGCTCCTGCGGCGAGTGCCGCGCCGATGGGGGGTGTGCCGGCGGCGGCTGGGCCGATGCCGATGACTGCCCCGCCGCCTGCGGGAACGCCCAGCGTTGCGCCTCCGCCAGCTGCCCCGGCCGCTCCGGTTGCGCCGGCTCCTGCCGCGCCAGCGCCTGCGCAGCCGCCCCCGGTGATGGGCCTTGGTGGGCAGAACGTGGCGGCCAAGCTGGCCAAGATGGGCACGACTGCGGTCGGGGAGGGCTTGCGGACCAGTGATGAGTTCAACGCCGCCGTTGTGCTCGTGGCGGCGCTGAACGACCCTGCAGTCGGTGTGGTGTGCGAGTGGGCGTGCGCGATGTTCCAGCAGCCCGGCGAGACTGCCGCCCGATTCGTGGTGGCATCGCGTGAAGGCTTGTCGTGGATCCCGCCCGGTGTGTACATGCCCGACGGGGTGACGGTGGCCTCGCTGGACGAATCGGTGCCCTACGCGACTCGGCAGTTGTGGCGCGGCATGAAGCCGCCGGCGCGGGTGCTGGCGGCGTACGCGAAGGCGATCGAGGAGCAGCCGCGCATCGTTGTGGCCCGGAAGTGGCTGGGGCTGCAGGGTTTGTTCGGTCGCGGGACGGTGTTGGCTGCCGATGATGAGACCGTTGTCAGCCCGAATCCGGTCCTCAACCCTGACGGGCGGCACCGTTTGGAGTTGGCGTCCCCGGACCGGTGGTGGGCGCAGGTCCAGGCCATCCCCGAGGCCGATATCGCGACACGGATCCGCGACCTTGCCGACCACGTCGCCCAGGCGCACGACGCGGCGTTCGGTGTCCACGACGCCGACAGCCAGAATTTCGGTGGGCGCGCATTGCGGGTAGCTGCTGTCGAACAGATCGGCCGCCCGGGCGGCGAAGCGGTCTGGCACGCCGTCGAGCAACAGATGCACTGGACCCGCGCGCAGATCATGACGGCTCCGATCGCGGCACCTGAGCCGCTGCATGAGGGCTGGAACAATGACCTGATTGCGGCCGAGCAGATGCTGCGTGGTTGGGAAGTGCTGTGGTTGGCGCAGCGCGCGGCGACGCGGGCGACGTTGGCAGACATGACATATGCGGCTGCGGCCGCGCTGATGTAGGCGGTTTACGGGGTGTCGCAGTGGTTGGCGCGGCCCGGGGCAGGTCCGTCGTCGACGCCTGTCCCGGTGCCTGAGCACGCTCGGTGGTGGTCCTACGCGCAGGCGTGCGCGGTGGCATTCCGGCTAGGGGAGGCCCCACCGGAGATCGATGTGTTCGGTCCGGTGCTGGATCACGATGAGTGCGTCTATTTTTCGGCGACTGCGCAGTATGCCCGGCTGTATGGGGGCGACGGCAGCTACACCACGAATGGGTTCGTCGCGTTCGGGCGGCCCGCGGTGATGGCGGGGGCGTTGGCCGCGTCGGCATATGTGAATCACCGGCGCAAGGTTGCCGCGAAACGGGACGCTGTCTCGCGGTGGCGGGATCAGCAGCAATCAATGGTGATCGGCACGAGCTCGCGGCTGATGGTGAACACCGTCGAGCATGGTTGGCTGTCGTTCTACTACTCGGCGGTCAATGAGTATGCGCCTGATCTTCCGCGGTGGGCATTGACGTTGGGATTCGGAAGCCAGTGTGTGCCAATGCAACTCGTGGGGCCGTGCGTTCCCGCCGCGGCCGTGCTGGTCAGTGTGGCGCTGGACCCCCAGCGGTGGTGGCGGGATCCGCGCCTGGGCCCGCTGCTCACCGGGTAGGGAGCCGGAGCGACTTCCTTGGCTGACTGGTCGACAGCGGTGTGCGCGGTTCATTCCCGAACGAGCACTGTTGGTCCTACGCTGAGCGTCAGGGGTGCTGTGGGGCGCCCACGGGGCATCCGGGGGGAAGCGATGCGTATCGCGTCTTACAACGTTGAGAATATGTTCGAGCGACCGAAAGTGTTCGCCCGCGACAAGGACTGGACCGAGGAAGCGGTGCGCACAAGCGCCCGCGTCGATAGTTCGGACCGTTTCAATGACGTCATCGGTCTACACGCAGAGCTCAACCAGCTGTTCGCGAAGGACGTGTACAGCAGCGGCGACAAGGGCCGGATGGCCGAGATAATCGGGGCGCTCGGGCTTCGTTCGAGCGACAACGTCAGCCTGGTCACGCTGCGGGTGCTGCGCGGCCGCTTGCTGCGGAGGCCGACCGACAAAACCAAGCCGGTGCAGATCGTGGCGTCCGGCCGAGCGGACTGGGTGGGCTGGCTGGACCTCAACCCGGAGCCGGTCAGCGAGCTCGCCACCGACCACATGGCAATGGTGATCCGGGACTCCGGAGCCGACATCGTCGGTGTAGTCGAAGCCGACAACCGCGTCGCGCTCGACATGTTCGCACAGTCGTTCCTCAAGCGGGTCGGTTGCCGACCCTACGAGCAGGTCATGCTGTTCGACGGCAACGATCCACGCGGCATCGACGTCGGTCTGCTGGTCCGTGACCGCGCCAGCTACCCAGTTACGTACTTTCGGACACACATCTTCGAACCCGACCCCGACGGTTCCGGTCGGCTGTTCTCCCGGGACTGCGCCGAGTACCACATCACCGAAGAGGCCAGCGGCCGAACGGTTGTCGTGTTGGTCAACCACCTGAAATCCAAAGGCTACAACAGCGAGGACGACCCGATCGGCGCCAAACAGCGGCGCCGGCAGGCGGAGGGGATCGCCGAAATCTACACCCAGCTCGTTCGCGACGGCTTCGATCAGGTAGCGGTGCTCGGAGACCTCAATGACTCACCAACCCTGGACGGCAAACCCGAATCGTCGCTGCAACCACTGTTCGACACCGGCCTCAAAGACATCAGCGAGCACGACGGATTCGACCCCGGAGAGCGACTCGGCACCTTCGGAACCGGTCACACGCTGGCGTCGAAGATCGACTACATCCTCCTGTCGCCGGCGCTGTCTGAGCGGGTAGTGGCCGGCGGCATCATCCGATCCGGGATGTGGCGAGGCCCCCGAGTCAGGAAGCCGTGGAAAATGTACGACACATTGACCGCCGAACAACACGCCGCCTCCGATCACGCACTGATCTGGGCTGATCTGGAGGACTGAGATCTCCGCACCGGCTACAGTTGGTGGGTTGCGTTGCCGCCGTTGCGTTTCGCGCAGAACATCGCATGGTCAGCGCGTGCGATCACTGTGTCGAGCACCAGCTGCGGGCGTTCGTTGGAGGCGATGAAGTCGGTGCGGTTGGCGCTTGTGATTCCCACACTGGCTGTGATTTCCGGAGGTCCGCCCGCTGCGATCGCGCGCCTGACCGCCTCGGCGGTTTCGGCGCCGCGGCTAGGCGTCGTGGTGTCGATTATGGCGAATTCTTCGCCGCCTATTCGGGCGATCAAGGCCTGCCTGCCCGAGGTAGCCGCAATCAGCCGGGCGGATCGGACTAATACCTCGTCGCCGACGGCGTGGCCGTGGGTGTCGTTGACGTCTTTGAACCGGTCGAGGTCGACGACGATTACAGTCACCGTGCCTTCGGTGGATGTTGCGTTGCTTTCGAGGAGATCGCCGAAATGCAGGTACAGGCCGCGACGATTCAACAACCCTGTCAGCGCATCGATCGAAGACTTGTTGGCGTCGGTGCGTAGCATGCGGATGCCGAACTGTATTCCCAGCGGCGTCGCAATCACCGGTATCACGGCCCCGAGGATCCGGCCGGCAAGTGCTCCGCTGAGGGCTTCGTCGCGGCTTGCCAGCGCGATAAAGGCTACGGTCGTCACCAAGATCAAGCCCGTATGCAGTGTGAGCGCTTTGGGTCCGTCGAAGAACATCAAGTACACCGATATCAGTGCGAAACAGTTCAGGGCGAATAGGCCCATGAGCCAACTTGATCCGGTCAGTCCGATTGCAGCGATGCCGATATCTGATGAGATGACAAAGGCCCGTGATTGTCGACGTGTCGGCCACGGGCGAACGCACCACATCACGGCCCAAAAGGTATTCACCGTGGCGAACGTGATGAGGACTACCTGTTGGGGCGTTGAGGCGGGTTCGACTGCGGGCAACAACCCGGCCGCGGTGATGATTGAGATCAGGCCGATGCCGGCACCGATCATCACGCGGATCGCGCCAGCCAGCGACCTCCGAGCGAAGTACTGCACGTACGCGGAGTAGTCGACCGGTTCTCGCCACCAGTCATCAAGGTGCCGGCCGAACACTCGGAAGCTTCGAAGATCCCCGCGCAACCCCAACCCCCTGATCGGCTTGCCTGCGCCAGGCGCCATCACCTGCCGACAAGGGTGTGGTGTAGGCGGCGATCGGCGCAATAATCTGAGCCAGCTATCGTCAGTAGCTGCCGCGCAAAGATGCTATACCACCGTAATAGCGGGTCCCAATGCTAAGCGACCCGTCTGCGGCAAATGATCACCTGGGCATCAGTGGTGTGGTTGGCGGTGTCCCACGGTGTTGCGGTAGGCGGTGGGTGTGGTGTTGAACCATCGTTTGCACGCTCTTGTGAGGACGCTTTGTTCGGCGTAGCCGAGTTGGCGGCAGAGTTGGTCGAGGCTGAGTGCGGTGTCTAGGAGTAGGCGTTGGGCGGTGTCGCGGCGGGTTTGGTCGACCAGCTCAGCGTATGTGGTGTTTTCGGCGGCCAGGCGCCGTTGCAGGGCTTTGGGGTGCAGGCCGATGTGGCGGGCGATGTCGGGTAGGCCGACCGCACCAGTGGGGAGGAGCTGGCGCACCAGGGTGCGTACCAGTTGGCTGGTGGCCGGGGTGTAGTCGCCGACGGTGTCGGCGAGGTAGTCGATGGCGGTTTGGTGGGCCAGCCGGTCTTTGGGCAACGGCTGTTGCAGGTCGGCGGTGCGCACGGTGAACCCGGCGACGTGCTCGCAGAAGCCAGGTGGGCAACCGAAATAGGTGTCGTAGTCGTCGGCGGGGCCGAGGGCGGGGTGGGGCAGGTGTACGGCGACGGGACGGTAGGCCGCTCCGAGGAACAGGCGCAGGACCCGCAGGGTGACCCCGAGTGAGAGTTCGATGGCCTGGGCTTGCGGCGGCGGGGGGTTGAGGAGGTACTCGAACTCGAAGCGTCTCAGGTCGGGGTCGAGGTGTGCGGTGACCCGGGCGCTGATCGACGGGCTGTAGGCGGCCATGAACTTGTCGAAGATCGTGAATGCCTCGGCGACAGTGGCCGCGCTGCGGCCGGCCAGCCCGACCGGTCCGAGGATCTCGATGCCCTGTCGGCGGGCCAGCCGCCGCGCGAAATCGGGGGTGTCGAGGATGTCGGCGGCGTTTTCGAGTAGCCGGGCGCCGTTGGGTAGGGAGATGAACCGGTCGTGGCGGCCGATGTCGTTGAACGGGATGTGCGCGTCGGCCACCAGGATGTGACTGTCGCCACCGAGTTCGGTGACCAGCTCGTGAAAACCCGTCAACGCCGTCCCCCGGATCACCGCCATGTCCCAAACTGTCAAATATTCGTCTCAGAGTGTCAAGACGAATCGTTGCTGGGTCGTGCAAAGTTGTTGCCCGGGTCGGGGGACCGGACCGTTGCGTGTTCGTGGTGGGCCCCGAGGGTGGTGTGCTGCTGCGACGATGTACCTGAGGAAGGGGCTGTGTTGTCTGAGCGGCTGGATGGTCAGATTGTGGCGCCGGTGTTGCCCGACGGCGGGGTGTTGCCATTCCCACCGACGCCGTCGGGCAGTATCGCCGGCCGCACGCTGCAGGAATCGACGTACCAGCCGCGCGCGATCCCCAAGCATCTGCATGAGGATTCGCCGAACATCGTGATCGTGTTGATCGACGACGCCGGGCCCGGTTTGCCGTCGACGTTCGGCGGTGAGGTCACCACCGCGACACTGGACCGGATCTGCGGCGAAGGCGTGTCCTACAACCGCTTTCACACCACGGCGATGTGTTCGCCGACCCGGGCGTCGCTGCTGACGGGCCGCAATCATCACGAGATCGGCAACGGTCAGATCGCGGAGCTGGCCAACGACTGGGACGGCTACGCCGGCAAGATCCCGCGCTCCAGTGCGACCGTGGCCGAGGTGCTCAAGCAGTACGGCTACGCGACGTCGGCGTTCGGGAAGTGGCACAACACCCCGGCCGAGGAAACGACCGCGGCGGGTCCGTTCGAGAACTGGCCCACCGGGCTGGGTTTCGAGTACTTCTACGGCTTCCTCGCCGGTGAGGCCTCACAGTACGAGCCGAACCTGGTGCGCAACACCACCGTGGTCGCCCCGCCGAAGACTCCGGAGGAGGGCTATCACCTGTCGGAGGATCTGGCCGATGACGCCATCTCCTGGCTGCGCCGGCACAAGGCGTTCAACGCCGATAAGCCGTTCATGATGTATTGGGCCAGCGGCTGCCTGCACGGCCCGCACCACATCATGAAGGACTGGGCCGACCGCTACGCCGGCAAGTTCGATGACGGTTGGGATGCCTACCGGCAGCGGGTGTTCGACCGGGCCAAGGACAAGGGCTGGATCCCGCAGGACGCAGTACTCACCGAGCGTGATCCGCAGTTGCCGGCGTGGGAGGATATCCCCGAGGATGAGAAGCCGTTCCAGCGGCGCTTGATGGAGGTCGCCGCCGGTTACGCCGAGCACGTGGATGTGCAGGTGGGGCGCCTCGTCGACGAGCTCGACGCGCTGGGGTACGGCGAGAACACGTTGTTCCTCTACATCTGGGGTGACAACGGATCCTCCGGTGAGGGCCAGAACGGGACCATCTCGGAGCTGTTGGCGCAGAACGGAATTCCGACCACCGTGCGCCAGCACATCGACGCTCTGGATGAGCTGGGCGGGCTGGATGTGCTGGGTTCCCCGTTGGTGGACAACCAGTACCACGCCGGGTGGGCGTGGGCCGGGTCCACCCCGTACAAGGGCATGAAGCTGATGGCCTCGCACCTGGGCGGCACCCGCAACCCGTTGGCGGTGCGCTGGCCGGCCAAGGTCGCCGCCGACCCCACGCCGCGCACCCAGTTCCTGCACTGCAACGATGTCGTGCCGACCATCTACCAGGTGGTCGGGATCGAGGCGCCGCGCACGGTGTTCGGGGAGACCCAGATTCCGCTGGCCGGGGTGAGTTTCGCGCAGACTCTGGTTGACCGGAATGCCGAAGGCGGCAAGAAGACCCAGTACTTCGAGATCATGGGCAGCCGCGGGATCTACCACGACGGCTGGTTCGCCGGCGCGGTCGGGCCGCGTCTGCCGTGGATACCGGGCCTGCCGCCCGGGATGGCCACCTGGACCCCGGACCAGGACACCTGGGAGCTATACCACCTGGACGAGGACTGGACCCAGGCCAACGATCTCGCCGCGCAGATGCCCGACAAACTCGCGCAGATGCGCGAGACCTTCGCTATCGAGGCCGCCAAGAACGCGGTGCTGCCGATCGGCGGCGGGCTGTGGGTGCCGGTTTATCACCCCGAGCTGCGGATCGCACCGCCATTCACCGAGTGGGAGTTCTCCGGCGACATGATCCGGATGCCGGAGTTCTGCGCACCGAGCCTCGGGAACAAGAACAACACGGTGACCATCGACGCCGACATCCCCGCCAATGCCCACGGCGTCCTCTACGCCCTCGGCTCCGGCGCCGGCGGGTTGACCGTCTATATGGACGAGGGCGACCTCTGCTACGAATACAACCTGTTCATCCTGTCGCGCACCAAGATCCGCACCACGGAGAAGATCCCTCCGGGACGTGTCACACTCACCGTGGCCACCCGGTACGCCGATCCACGCCCGGCCGGACCGCTCGACATCACGATCGCCCGCAACGGTGAATCGATCGCCACCGGCCAGGTGCCGATGAGTGCGCCGCTGCTGTTCACCGCCAACGATTGCCTCGACATCGGCACCTGCCTCGGGTCACCGGTGTCGATGGACTACCGGGAACGCGCACCGTTCCCGTTCGAGGGCCGCATCCACACCGTCCACGTCGCCTACACCTAAAGCAACTGACACTGCGATTGGTGTCAGTGGCGGGCGGGGTCGAGCAGCTCGGCGCAGGCGTGTACCCGGTTGAGCACGTCGTCGAACGACGGCGGATCGTCGCCGTAGAAGAACGCATCCATGGCCGAATCATGTTCTCGTCGGAGGGCTTCGGCGAACTGGCCGGCGGGATCGAACGCGGCAGAGGCCGCGAAACCACCATCGGGTACGGGGTGGTCCGGGTTGTCGAGGTGTGCGGAGACGTCGAGGGCGCTGGCGACGATGTCGCGGACCATCGCGGAGTCGGCGAGCAGCTCGGTAACCAGATCGTGCCCGAGCAGGGCCCAGATGTCGTAGAACTGCCGACCGATCCGTGGCAGCCCGTGAGTGGTGTTTCGTCGCGCCGGGTCTACGACAAAGTTGTTGACCCGCAGCAGTTTTTCGATCAGCGTGCGTCCTGGGTGAAGGATCGACACCGAGAATGGCCGTAGATCCTCCCAAATGTCATCGACTGCCCCCGCCAACTGGCGCGCCAGCAGCGACCGCACAGTCCCGTCCAGTGCCGGGTTCGGGCCGCCAGCCTGCCCGAGCTCGATGAGCACTGACGTCGGGTCTGCCAGCCCGTTCGCGGTACCGCTGTGATCGAGGGGTAGCTCGAGCCGGGCGGTCTGGGTTGCGGTTCCCAGCCGCCCGCCGGACTTGCGGTCGGTGTAGTTGCCGCCCGTCGTCGACGCCGCGGTCTCCAACATGGTGAGCATCGCGCGCTTTGCGGTGCGCACGTTGGGGAATTCGCCGAGCACCAGCAGGTCGAGGTCCTCGGAGAACCGCTTGATGATGCGCAGCTTCTGCAGGCTCGTCCCGCCTTTGAACACGATCTCGTCGCGGTGGCTTGCGGCGATGGTGCGCAGCACCTCGCAGACCCAGTAGTCCTTTTCGACGGCCAGCGGTTGCACGCGGAGCTGTTCGGCCGCGGTAACGATTGTCGCGGCGAAGACATCGGGATTCTCTTCGCGCCAGAGTGCCATGTCAGGTTCTGGTCAGTCCGGTCAGTGCCCGCTCCGCGGTGCGTCGGTCTGGGCGGCGCACCTTGTCGGCGAGTTCGGTGTGGCCGGTGCGTTGTAGCAGGTGGCGTAGTCGCGCCCGCACTGACGCGGGTTCGGTGTCGCTGGCCTCGGCCAGGCGCTCGGCGTCGAGGCGTCCGGCGTCGATGAGTTCGGTGAGCCGCGTCATCGCGGCATCAGGGCTTGCTTCGATCACCTGATCCCAGCGGTCGAGCACTTCGAGTGCGGCCACTTCGATAGGGGTCAGGGCGGCGTCGGCGCGGCCGCGGCGAGCCGAGCGGTTCGCGAACCGCACCAGTTCGTAGTCGGCCGGGGGGCGTGCGGGTATGGCGTATTCGCCGCGGCGGGGGATCTGGGTGGACAGTTGGAGCGCGTTGGCCGCTGACAGTCCGGCTGGTCCGATGCCCGGCACGCCGGCCAGCTCGGCGGCCAGTAGGTCCGGCTGTGGTGGGGCCATGCCCAGTGGGGTTTTGAGGCCGCGCCAGTACAGGCCTCTGCGGAGGTGGCGAAGCTCCCCTTGGTTCACCAGCTCGGCGAGCAGGTGCTGTGCGGTCGATGGTGCGGTGTCGAGGTCGGCCGGCTTCCAGAACCGGTTGAGGGAATCCAGGATCGCCTGGCGGGCGTTCTGGGCTGCGCTGCGGTCGTAGCGGGTGGGCATCGGGGTCACCTCCTTCATGCAACATGATACGAGAAACTTCCGTTGAGCAGGTTGATGTGGCCCTGGCCAGGGTAAACGAGCGTGGACAGGTGACCTCGGGGCTGCGCTCGACACCCAAAGTTAACGGATATACAGTGACGTTAATCAACGTTAGGGGTGTGGGACGGTGTCAACGACTGACGAGCTGGAACGCCTGTTGCAGGAGCGATTCGAGGTCTCGACGACCCAGTTCGTCGACGCACTGAAATTCCTGCCCATCACCCGTCCCTGGGCGGCGTCCCTGGCCGAAGACGCAGCCCGACTCCTCGACGAGGCGGGCTTGGTTGAAAACCCGGACGCGTTCGTGGCCGCAGGCACCGAGGTCGCCGGCGAGGTAGCGCGTCTGGCGGTCACCGCTTTCACCGCCGACGAGGTCGCCACCGGCCTGGGAATCAGCGCCTCGCGGGTGCGGCAGAAACGCCTCGCCGGCGAGCTGTGGGCTATCCCCGATGGCCAGACGTGGGTCTTTCCGATTCTGCAGTTTGAAACCGGCGATGATGGCGGCCCCATCCGGCAGGTCCGCGGCCTCGACCGGGTGCTCAAGCAGCTCCCCGCTGACCTGCATCCGGTGGCCGTGGCCGGTTTCCTGCGTACCCCGCAACCGGACCTGTTCCATGAGCGCCCCAGGACAGTGATCGAATGGCTGCGCGACGGCGGCGAAGTGGACAAGGCCGCAGCTGTCGCAGCCAACGCCGACTGGTACACCGTGTGACCGCACGCCTGCCCGGCCCCCCACCACTTGCCGAGCTGCGCGCCATCGGGATCCGCGACAACGAGTACCGGTCCGCACCCACCGACCAGCTGTGGTGGCGCGTCCACCGCACCAGCGGAGCACATGTGTTGGCCTGGAACGCGTTCCGCGAGAACGGGCCGCGCCTTCGGTTCGACCCGCACCCACTGCCGGTAGGGGATCACCCGGGGATCGGCGTCTGGTACGGCGCCGCCGAACCGCTTGCGGCGCTGGCCGAGTCATTCCAGATTGACCGCACCATCGACCGGTTCCGCGGCGCGCCCTACCTGACGGCGCTGCGGTTCACACGGGAGCTGCGGCTGCTCGACCTGGCAGCCGACAGTGCCGGATCGTGGCCGACACGAGCCGGCGGCACATTCGCCCTTGCCACCGGCCCGCACTCAATCACCCAGCGCTGGGCTCACCGGATCGCCGAGGCCTTTCCTGATGTCGACGGCATCCTCTACAACAGCCGGTTCTCCGACCGCCACTGTGTCGCGCTATTCGCGCCCGCCGCGGCGGCCGTGCCGCCGCGGCCAGTGCTGTCGCTGCCGCTGAACCATCCCGGTCTTGCAGTGCGGATCGCCTCAGCAGCGCGACAGCTGAGCTACCAGCTGATCTGAGGTGCTCACGCGCTAGGACGTCAACAAGGAGGAGGCTCAAAACGCCTGCGTTGGTGGATCTGTCGCAACAGAGGCCGCGTGTTCGATGTCGCCAGACGAAAGCGCAAGCTCGACAACGTTATCTCCGAGCCGAGCGGTAATCATTACGTCGCGCGCGCCGACCGCTTCGAGGTAACTCGCCAACGTCGACAACAGCAAGTCTTCCCGGTTCTCCAAGCCAGACAGCGCAGCTTGGCCGATCCCCATACGATTCGCCAGCTCGACCTGCGTCAGGTTCGCAGCCTGGCGCACCGCGGCCAAGCCCATCTTGTGTGCACGGTCAGCCTGGCGCATCTGCGTCCGGATCACATCGACCCGTGCGCGCCGCTCAGGATCGGCGAGCGCCTTGGCTAACCGATCGTTGCCCCGCACGAATTTCTCACTCATCTCCGGGCCTCTCCCTGTCGGTTTGCATCTTCCACGAATCGATCGCTGCGTCTGCGCGCGTACCCACGCTGTCGTAGAACACGTCGCCCATGTTCGCTTTGTCGGCCGAGAACAGAGCGACGACCACTTCCCGATCCGACGGGAACCACACGATCAGCCGAACCGCGAACCCGGCCTCGAACGGATGAGCCACCCGCCACACTTGGTAGCGGCGCGACTGCCGAACCCGCTTCAGGGTCGCCGTGTCGTCCGTCGGCACACCGTCGAGGTCTGCAAGCACTTCCAGCTCCGCGTAAAGCAGATCAAGCCGGCGCTGATCGTCAGCCTGATCCGACTCCTCTAATCGCGTGAGGTAGGCGTCGAACTCACTCGACCAGTCGATCAGCACGCCACCGACATTACTCCGAAGCGATATTGCTTGCAAGCGATACTGCTCGAGAAACGGCAGAAGTTCATGGACGACCCCCACTCACCGAGGCGAATCGCGGTGATGGATCAGCGGGCCGGCGAACGCAGCTACGGAACCCCTGAGGATCGGCTGACCCCCGCGGTGAGGCGGTCGTTGCCGGCGTTGCGCAAGGGTGAGCGGCCGGCCGCGCGATCGGTTTCCCACGGTTCAAAACGGCCCGCGCCCCGCGCTCGGTGCGGTTCACCACCGGTGTGATCCGCATCGAGGCTGATCGTCGCCACGTCTCGTTGCCGCGGCTGGGTGCGGTGCGCACCCATGAGTCGACCCGCAAGCTGGCCCCCCGTATCGAGGCTGGAACCGCGCGGATCTTGTCGGCGACTGTGCGTCAAGACAGTGCCGGGCGCTGGCATTGCGCCCTGCAGACCATCGTCGCCGCCAAGACCGGACCCGCGCACGCACGGCGGTCAGCTCATCCGATTGTCGGGGTCGACGTCGGGGTGAAAGCCGACAGTCTGCTTGTCGTGGCAACTCCCGGGGGAACCGAGATCGACCGCGTTGCTGCACCGAAGTCACTGACCGCCGCGCAGTCCCGGTTGAGGGCGCTGCAGCGCCGAGCCGCCCGCCAGCTGGGCCCCCATGATCCGCAGGCCCGGACCCGCCGGCAGCCCTCGAAACGGTGGCGGCGCACTCAGGCCCGGATTGGCCGCACACACGCCCACACCGCGGCCGTGCGCCACGACGTACTACACAAGGCCACCGCCGCGCTGGCCCAGCAGCACCAGGTCGTGGTGGTCGAAACTCTGAACGCCGCGGGCATGCGCGCCAAGGGCGGTTCTCGCAAGCGGGGCCTCAACCGAGCCCTAGCTGATGCTGCTCTGGCCGAGATCCGTCGCATACTGGGCTACAAAACCCGTTGGTACGGCTCTCATTTGGTGGAGGCCGACCGGTACTTTCCGTCATCGAAGACATGCACGGCCTGTGGGAGGCGAAAGCCAAACCTCACCCTCGCCGACCGAATCTTCGACTGCGATCACTGTGGTGTCCGGATCGATCGTGATCTCGGTGCTGCGATCAACCTCGCCCGACTCGGCGTACCTACCCACACCCGTGGATGAACAGAGTCCCGCCGGGAGTGGCCCGGTGGCAGGACGCGGAGCCACGCATGAAACCGAACCCGCGCCAGCGGGCAACGCAGCAGGCGATGAAACGTCAACCCCGCACCACCAGCCGGTGGATCAGACGGGGACCGCCTCACCGCAAGGCGAGGCTGCCTGATGAAACAAGCGCACTCACATTCGCTCAACAAAAGGCAACGGCGCGTCGTGGGCGGTGATTGCTCGTGCGGTGGGCGTGAAACCCACCTCCCCGACCCCGCCACCCGGCCGATAACCGCCGAACAGCTCATCAACGACGCCGACGCCATCACCGACCTCGCGCGGGCGCTGGAACTGCTCGCCAACCAACTCAGTCCGATGGTCCACCCTCTGTGTCCTCGCCCAGGCCACCATCGCGGCAGCCCAGATCAACGAGGCTGTCCTCGTTGCCATACGCCAGCAGAACGGTAGCCGCGATACCATCGGCGAAGAACTGGAAAACCTGGGTCAAGCGCGTCACCAGCATCACCGAGTCCGTGGAGACCATGGCGCACCGCGCCATCTCCTGATCGACTACCACGCTCACCGCGCCAGCCGCTATGCTGGATAGTGCCTGGCGCGGTGAGCGTTCAGGAAGTGAGCCCGAGACCCAGCCGGACGACTGTGGCGCTCGGGCTTTGCATATTTCACGGGGACCACAACGTGCTTAGACCTCCCGGACCTCGGTCACCGTCGCAGCGATCTCGTCGGAGCTGAACGGGTTTGAGTAGTCGCTGTGGTGGGCCCGACAACGGAACCTGCCGCCGAAGTCCCGTCACGGGGGGCGGTGATCCGCGTACACGCTGGTAGCCTGCCGGACGGAGATGATTAGCTGCACTTATCTGCAGCGCACAGAGAACGAAAGGGTCGGGAAATTGAAGAACGTCGGAATGGCGTCGATCGCTCTGGCCATGGCCATGGCGGCCGGTGTGCCGATGGCGCCCAGCGCGGCAGCCGAGGAGGCGGTGATTCACCACTTCGGCGCCGGCGCCGAGCTCGTCAACGGGACCGTGGTGCAGGAGTGGACGGTGAGCGACCTCAAGCCCAGCAGCGACGTGATCCCGTACCCGGTAGTCGGGACGCTGTGGGAGGCCACCGCGACCGACACCGCAGTCGAAGGATCGGTCATCCCGATCGTGTCGAACTTCAACGCCCGGGCCCGGAGTGGGCAGACCTACCGGGTGCTGTTTGGTGTAGCCACGCCGCAGGGCGTGAACCCATCCACCCTGGGTCAGGGTGAAAGTACCACGGGCACAATCTATTTCGACGTCACCGGCGACGCTCCCGACAGCGTGGTGTACAACGCGGGCGGGCCAGATCTGGCGGTGTGGGTGCAGCCGCCACCGGTGCCGCAGCGGCCGGCGACGCGGTCCGGGTCGGGTTCGGGCGCGTCCTCGGGCTCCGGTGCGGGCGGCGCGGTGGCTGCTGAGCCGGCTGGCGCCGAGACAGAAGCGGTCCCCGCGGGCGAGGCCGCGGATTCGACCACGCCGGTCACCGACGGCGCAGTCGTCCCCGTCGAGGGCGGCAGCCAGGGCACCCCGATCGAGGGTGGAAGCGAGGGCACTCCGTTGCCGGCGGGTGACGGTGCGCCAGAGCTGCCGGCAGTGGCCCCGGAGCCCAGCGTCGCTGGGACGCAGCCTGCCGGGCAGGGTTCAGGACCGGCGCCCGGGCCAAGTGCCGGCACGCCGTTGCCGGCCGAGGAGCACGGGACCTCTGCCGTGGTGGTGCCTTCACCAGGCGCCTGACGAGCGGTGTCGACGAGAGGCGTTCAGACGGCGTGGGGGACGGGCTGTTTGTCCCTGGTGGCCTCGGCGGTGGCCTGGCTGGTCATGTAACCCCAGTCCTTGCGGATCGCGAACATGTAGCTGTGCCACAGCGGGATAGCGATGAGTCGCATCCGTTCTGCTTCGGTCATGGTGGCGGCAGCCGGTGAGGCACTGGCCCGTCGCCACGCCGTGGTGCGGGCGAGGTCGTCGGCGATCCAGTAGAGCAGTTCGTCGACTGCGGTTGTCTCGCGAGTAACGGTGCCGTGTAGGAAGGTTCGGGTGCGGTAGCGGTATAGGGTGCCAGCGGGACCGACTGTGGCAATGCTGTAGCACGGCCCGTCGTGATGATCTTCGGTGTCGGGTCTTACATGTGCGGGGGTCGCGGAGTCCAGGGGTAGCGGCGCTCCGGCGATGGTCACCAGCTGAGCCTTGATGTGGTCGATCTGC
Source organism: Mycobacterium sp. smrl_JER01 (assembly GCF_048513595.2). Classification (NCBI taxonomy): domain Bacteria; kingdom Bacillati; phylum Actinomycetota; class Actinomycetes; order Mycobacteriales; family Mycobacteriaceae; genus Mycobacterium; species Mycobacterium sp. smrl_JER01. The sequence continues at coordinate 91,242 of NZ_JBLXXK020000002.1, forward strand.
TGCTGCAGGGGCACGGTCGGCTCGTGATCCGCCTGGAGCTGTTCGGGTGCCCGCATGGCTCCGGCGGCCTGCTGCTCGGGGTCTGCGGGCTGGGGTTGCTGGAGCGGCGTGTCGGCAGCAGGATCGGGGACCTGATCGGTGGGCCGTCCGGCGGAAGGGGCGTCGTCGATCAGGACGACGGCCACGACCGCGGTCTTGGTGGTGTCCAGTGTGTCGTCGGCGGCCGCTGTCGGGTCCAGGACGTAGGACAGGGCCATGGGGAAGTCGGTCATCCCGCGGTGCGGGCGCTGACCGGGCGTGTGCGGGTGCACGACGACATCGGTGATCCACAGGTAAGGGCCGTGGTCGTCGTGGCCGAGCAGATCAGGGTCACAGCGGTCGAGGGGGAACGCTTCATCTGGGCGGAAGTACACCGGTTCGTCGAGGGTCGCGTAGTAGGTGTCGCCGGCGAACAGACGCACGGTCGACCCGGTACGGGGCAGCTGCGTGCTCAGGTCCTCCGGCCCGGACTGCATGTGAGTGATTGTGAAGTGGGACATCAGGTTTCCTAGCTACCGGTAGCGGCTGTGTAGGTGATTCGCAGGCGACCATCCAGGGCCCATCGGAGCCGTCCGGCCGCGGCGCGGTAGAACGCGGCGGGCAGCGGACGTCCCGTCGTGGATGGGTCGTCGACGTCGGCGTCAACGCGGGGGACGGTTGTGGTGGGCCAGCTTTGAGGGGTCATTGAGGCCAGCAGCTGGTCGACATCAGTGGCACCCTGGCCCGGGGCGAGCTCGGCAGTTATGCGAGCAAGTTCGTCGGTGACGTCGGCGTCCATCTGCTTGTCGAGCTGGGTGAGCAGAGCGACGACATCGGTACGCAGAGGCAGGGCGCCGTCTTCCCAGCGTCGGACTGTGCGTTGGTCGACGCCCACGGCGTCGGCGAGCCACTGGGCTGATAGTCCGAGTGATTCGCGGATCGTTTTGAAGTCTGCGGGTGTCATGCTGGGCGAGTTCCTTACTCATGTCCCCGGGGTTGTGGATGCCCGCCGCGTCGGACATAAGGCGAGGTCAGCGGTGATGCAGGATAGCGTCGGCGTGTGTCGCGACCCAGGCCGGTGTCAGACCCTTGTCGACCGATCCGACGGGCCGCCACGGCGCGCCGTTGATGGTGCAGTAGACCGTGTGCCCGTCGTCGCCGATGCGGATCCATCCTGTGGTGTGGCGGGGTCCGTCGGTGATGGTGAGCTGGTAGCCCCGGGAGCCGTCAGTGGCGTAGTTGGGGGCTTCGGCGGATACGGTTGCGGTTGCTGTCGCGGTCATGATCGTGGTCCTTCCGGTGGGGTGTGGCCTTCTGCCTGCCCGCGACTCCATCCTACGCCCTAAGTTAGGGCGTGGCCATTGGAGGGGGGAGGTCTCCGGTGCCGGTCCGGTTCTCTTCGGATGGACTGTGGGGCCACGGCTCTGGTGTTTGTATGGCGCGATTCGCCGGCACGGGTGCGCCGTCGCGGACTATCTGCCGGATGCGCTCTCGCGTGCAGCCGGTTCTTTTCGCGACCTCGGCCTGAGTGCCGCGTGGGCCTTGAGCACACTTGGCAATGCCAACCGGGTTTGGCATTGTCGCCGTGTCGGAGATCTCCACGTGGAAGCGCTGACGCCATGCCGGTCGAGCTGGAGCGTCCCCGTTCGGGTTCGCCACCTACGAGCTAACCCAGACGGTCGACGGGTCGATCATCACTGGCGACGGCCAGATCGACCACGGACCCCGGGCCTTCCACTGGGGTATTCAGCATGTCTACGACGACGGGACGCTGCGGATTCGTGGTCAGGCCCGGTGGCCGCAAAACCTACAGCGCAAGCGGCTATTACATGTCCATCGAAACACTGGCTGGCCAGCCAGGGCGGCAGTTCAGCGGTTATCTTGCGAGGAACCCCGGTCGTTCACGCCCGGGAGGAATCGCATCCTGATCGTGGTGTCGGCGCGTAGCGCTGGCACCTTGGACTAGTTGGGTCGTTTCTGGTTTTCGATGTAGTCCCTGACCACTGACAGTGGTGCGCCACCGCAGGACCCGGCGAAGTAAGAGGGTGACCAGAAGTGCTCGCCCCACAGGTATTTGCGAATGTGGGCGGGGAATTCTTGGCGTAGGTGTCGGGCGGAGACGCCTTTGAGGCTGTTGACCAGCCGTGAGATCGCGACTTTGGGTGGGTAGTGCACGAGTAGGTGCACGTGGTCGGTTTCTCCGTTGAACTCGCGCAGCTCGGCACCGAAGTCGGCACACACGTCGGACATGATCTGTTCGCACCGGCGCAGGATCTCGTCGGTGAACGGCCCGCGCCGGTACTTTGACGTGAAGACCAAATGCGCATGAAGGTTGTAGACCACCGATCTTCCCCTGCGAACATCGGGATCTGGTTCCCACCGCGGCGACATAGACCAATGTTATCCTGGCATGGATTTCCGAGTGTGTGTCGGACCGAAATGGTTAGGGTAGCGGGCATGAAGCAGGTGGTGCAGGTTCGGCTGGAGGCGGACGCCGCCCAGCTGGATGCGCTGGCCCGCACCCTGATGGCGTGTAACCAGACGGCGAACCTGGTATCGGCGATCGCGCACCGCGAGGGGGTGTTTCGCGGCCGGGATCTGCGGGCGATCACCTATGCCCAGGCCCGCCAGCACGCCGGACTGGGCGCCCAGGTTGCGCAGTCGTGTATCCGCAAGGTCGCCGACTCCTACACCACGTTGAGGGCAAACGTACGTAATGGTCGGTACGGCAAGCCGGGCAGTGCGCGGCGAGCCAAGGTGGAAGCAAATCCGATCCGACTCGGGGCGTTGTCGGCGCAGCCGTTCGACGACCGCTGCCTGTCCTGGACCCATGACAGCGATACCGATACCGGTGGGGTAGTGTCGATCTGGACCGTCGACGGCCGGTTGAAAAACCTGCGGTTTGTCGGCGAACCGGGCCAAATCGCCCTGCTACGCGCGCATCGCAGCGGGGAAACTGATCTGGTGATCCGCCGCCGCCGGCGGCGCGGTAGCGGCCCGCTCGTGGCGTATCTGATCGCGACCGTCGACCTGCCCGAACCGGCAGTGCGAACCGGCGAGCACCTCGACACCGCCGCTGGCTGGATCGGGGTCGATATGGGGATCGAGAACATCGCGGTCACCAGCGACCGGCCCCTCGCCGCCGAACTGATGAGCAACTACGGCTCCGAAGCACCCGAAGGTGCGGCCGGCCGCGGCAGTGTGAAAGACCGCCGCACCCGCAACCGGGAACTGCGTCACAAGCTGCAGGCGAAGAACACTAAGTCGGCGAAACGGCTGCTGCGCAAACGGGCCCGCAAGGAGGCACGGTTCGCCGCGGATGTGAACCACCAGATTTCGAAGAGGATCGTGGCCGAGGCTGAACGCACCGGACGCGGGATAGCGGTCGAAGAGTTGACCGGCATCCGTGAACGGGTACGGCTCCGCAAGCCCCAACGCGCCACCCACTCCAGCTGGGCGTTCGCCCAGCTCGGGGCGTTCCTCAGCTACAAAGCAGCCCGCGCGGGTGTGCCGATAGTCCAAGTGGACCCGGCCTACACCAGCCAGCGCTGCACCGCCTGCGGCCATATCGACAGACGTAACCGGACCAGCCAGGCCCAGTTCGTCTGTCGGGACTGCGGATACACCGCAGAACACGCAGACATCCTCGGCGCCGACAACATCGCGCACCGAGCAGCAACCACCTGGGCCCAGTCAACGGCCCCCAGCGCGGCGTGAAGCGTGACAGCCAGTCACGAACAACAGCTGCAAGCCTGGCCATTCATGGCCGGGTAGTTGACCAACGTGCACGCGGCGACGAGCTCTTGCGGTGGCCCAACTACCGCCGCGCGCTGGCCGCACAGGGCCTGCACATAAGGGGAGGTTGCCAGTGAGTCGCCAGCGGCCTTGGAAAGTGCACTGTCACGACGACGGCACAAAGACCTTCAGCGACGACGAAACGCGAATGGACAGCTACACCATCGACGCCTCGTGACCCATCGACGGAACAACGCAACCGAAGAAGCTGCGACCATAGCGGCACGCCGAGTCTCGCGCAACGGTGGCGAAGGGCGAATAATCCTCCGCGACAACATAACCGGCATCGGGTGCGAGATCCGGACCTACGTGCCGTACGAAGCGGCGATGGACGGCTTGATGAGGACACAATGAATCTACTCATCGAGTTCGGTGAAAGCGGCCGCGCCGGATACGGCAGCTTCCACCGAAGAGGGCGCACCGACTCAGTGACCGTCGCAACATCAAAACGTTATAACGCTGAGACGTCTAGACGTCGATGTCGGAGGACTCTCCTATCATCGCCGCCTATTGACCACCACGAATGAAGCTCTCGAACCTGCCCGCACTGCACTCAAAAGCGTCGATCCTGCACAACTACCGCCCGCCGAGGCGATCGCCTACGCCTCAGCACACGCCCTCTGTGTCCTCGCCCAGGCCACCACCGCGGCAGCCCAGATCAACGAGGCTGTCCTCGTTGCCATACGCCAGCAGAACGGTAGCCGCGATACCATCGGCGAAGAACTGGAAAACCTGGTCAAGCGCGTCACCAGCATCACCGAGTCCGTGGAGACCATGGCGCACCGCTCCATCTCCTGATCGACTACCACGCTCACCGCGCCAGCCGCTATGCTGGATAGTGCCTGGCGCGGTGAGCGTTCAGGAAGTGTGAACCATCCCGCGTTTGATGCGCACCTCCTTCCTTGGGAAGGTGCATGTCATGCCGAGCAAGTACGACCCGGAGACCCGAGCGAAGGCGGTCCGTCTGGTGCGCGAGCACCGGGAGGACTATCCGAGCGAGTGGGCGGCGATTACCGCGGTGTCCAAACGGTTGGGGATGAACGCCGAGACGCTGCGTAATTGGATTCGCCAGCAACAGGTCGATGACGGTGATCGAGACGGGGTCTCTTCGGAGGCGGCTGCGGAGATCCGGGCGTTGAAACGGCGTAACGCCGAGCTGGAGCAGACTATCGAAATCCTCAAGGCGGCAACGTCTTTCTTCGTGCGGGAGAGCGACTCGCGCAACCGCCGCTGACCGCTACGGTCTGCGAGTTCATCGCCGCCCACCGGGACCGTTTCGGGGTCGCTCCGATCTGCCGCGTGCTCACCGAGCACGCCGTGCCGATCGCCCCGCGGACATTTCATGCCTGGGCGGTGCGGGCGCCCTCGAAACGGGCCCTGTGGGACGCCACGATCACCGAGATCCTAGCCGGCTACTACGAGCCTGATGAGCACGGACGCCGCAGGCCCGAGTCGCTGTACGGGTCGCTGAAGATGTGGGCCCATCTGCAGCGTGAGGGCATCCCGGTGGCCAAGTCCACCGTGGAACGCCTGATGCGCAAGAACGGCTGGCAAGGCGTGCGCCGCCAGAAGAGGGTCCGCACCACGATCCCCGACCCGGAGGCGGTGCGACCGCCGGACCTGGTGGACCGCCAGTTCGGGGTGGCCGCACCCAACGTGCTGCTCGTGGCCGACTTCACCTACGTCAAGCTCGTCACCGGCGTGTTCGTCTACGTCGCGTTCGTCATCGACGTCTACGCCGGGTCGATCGTGGGCTGGGAAGCCTCGGCGTCCAAGCACACCCGCTTCGTCGAATCCGCGCTGCGTCAGGCCGCTGCACTGCGTGCCCGCCAAGGCCATCCCGTCGACGGCGCAATCCATCACAGCGACGCCGGCTCGCAGTACACGAGTGTGAGATTCGGTGAGACACTGAGCCTTTCGGGAATTCGCCCGTCTGTGGGCAGTGTTGGGGATGCCTTCGACAACGCGCTGGCTGAGACGACCATCGGCCTGTACAAGAACGAATGTGTCCGGGCGGATTCCCCGTTTCGCCGCGGCCCACTGAACACCGTGGGCGACGTCGAATACATCACCGCCGACTACGTCGCCTGGTACAACCAGCAGCGCCTGATGCACCGCCTCGGACGCATTCCGCCGGCCGAAGCCGAAGCCCGCTACTATTCCCAACTCGTGACCGGTAGACCGGCCGGATCACAGAAACCTGAGGGTGCATGAAACCCGGGACGGTTCAGAGAGCCCGAGACCCAGCCGGACGACTGTGGCGCTCGGGCTTTGCATATTTCACGGGGACCACAACGTGCTTAGACCTCCCGGACCTCGGTCACCGCCGAAGCGATCATCTGCCGCCAGTGTCCGCCCTTGGCCCAACACCACGCGATCGAAGGTGGGTAGCGCGGCGGACCCCGGGTTTCAACCCTGGGGGTGAGCGCGTCAAGTTTGCTCTTTGAGTGGCCACTGGCATGTGTGTTCTGGCGTGTCGACGCATTAGGTAGGTGCAGCCTGTCAAATTTTGTCGGTTTGTGGGTGTTACGTTGCGGACGAATGCGAATATCGCGTTCCAGTGCGCATATCACGTGGTGTGGTGCCCGAAGTACCGCCGGAAGGTGATCGGTGGCCGGATGGAAGTCCGCTTGAAGGAGATCATCGCCGAGGTGATCACCGAGAAGGGGGCGTGGTTGATCGAGATGGAGACCATGCCTGATCACGTTCATTTGTTGGTGGAAGTGGACCCGCAGTTTGGGGTGCACAAACTGGTGAAGGCCATCAAGGGCCGCTCGTCGCGGGTGCTACGCGAGGAATTCCCATGGCTGAAATCGCGGTTGCCGTCGTTGTGGACGAATTCGTACTTCGTGGCCACGGTGGGCGGGGCGCCGTTGTCGGTGATCAAACGCTACGTCGAGTCGCAGAAGGATCGTTGAGTTGTGTTGACGGGGCGGCGGTTTCGGGTCGAGTTCACCGACGAACAAGCCGACTACGCTGAGCGGATCGGCGCGGCGTGCCGGGCGGTGTGGAACACCGGGTTGGAGCAGCGCCGGGAGTATCGCCGCCGTGGGGCGTGGATGAACTACCAGCCCCAGGCCAAGGAGCTGGCCGAAGCCAAGACCGAGCATCTCTGGTTGAAAGATGTTCCCGGGCATTGCTTGCAGCAGACGTTGATGGATCTGGACCGGGCGTGCCGTGAGCATGGCACGTGGAAGGTGCGGTGGCGATCGGGGCGTCGGTGGGCGCCGTCGTTCCGGTTCCCCGAGGGCAACAAGATGGCCGTGGAGAAGCTCAACCGCCGCCACTCCCGGATCAAGTTACCCAAGCTGGGCTGGGTGAAGTTCCGCGCCAGTCGCAGCCTCGACGGTGAGACTATCCGTTCGGCCACCCTCGCACGAGAGGGCCGGCATTGGTTCGTCTCGGTGCTTGTCGACGACGGTCGCCAGACCCCCGAGGCCCACGCGTCACCGGGCAGCGCGGTGGGGGTGGACCGCGGTGTCGCGGCGGCGATCGCGACCAGCGATGGTGCCCTGATCGACCAGGCGTTCGTGACCGTTGGGGAGCGCCGCCGGGCGGTGGCGTTGCAGCGCAAGCTGTCGCGGTGTGCGAAACGCTCGACCAACCGCGACAAGACCCGCGCCGCGTTAGCGGCGGTGCGGGCCCGCGAGCGCCGGCGGCGCCTGGACTTCGCCGCTCAGACCGCCCACCAGATCGCGGCCGCCAACGCTGTGGTCGTCCTCGAAGACCTCAAGACCAAACAGATGACGAAATCAGCGAAAGGAACCATCGACCAACCCGGGCGCAACGTGGCTGCCAAGTCCGGGCTCAACCGCGCCATCCTGTCCAAGGGGTGGCATCAGTTCGCGTTGGTCCTGTCCTCGGCGGCCCGCTACACCGGGACCAACGTCGTGAAGGTGCCGGCGGCCTACACGTCGCAACGCTGCTCAGCGTGTGGGCATGTGGACCCGAAATCCCGTGAGAGCCAAGCGGTATTCCGGTGCACCCACTGCCCGCATACCGAGCACGCGGATGTGAATGCCGCCAAGAACGTTCTGGCCGCAGGGCGTGCGGTCACCGCCTGTGAAGACCAACCGAGGCCCGCGGGCCGAGCGCGGTCGCTGAACCAGGAACCAGCAGGAAACCGCGAGGAATTACTGCGCCAACCCACCACTGCTGCACCCGCAGCATGAACCGGGTTGGAATCCCCCGGCTTCAGCCGTGGGGAGGACGTCAAGAGAGCAAGCGCCGTGATTATCTGCTGGTGGCCAGTGTGCATGTCGGGGCCGAGGTCGCGAGTGTTGGCGGCGTATGCGAAGGCCATTGGGGAGCAGCCGCGCATTGTGGTGGCGCGGGCGTGGTTGGGGCTCGACGGCTTGTTTACCCGGCCCACGGTGGTGGTGGCTGATGAGCAGACCTCGGTGGCTCCGAACCCGGTGCTGGACCAGGCGGGACGGCACCGCCTGGCGGTGGCCTCGCCCGTGCAGAGCCGGGATCCACGACAACCCTGCCCAGCCCGATACACCCTCGCCTGCACCCCGGCAGCCACTAGAGCCGCGGCGATCTGCCGTTTCCGGCTATCCCGCTCGTTCTTCATGTGAATAGACCGCTGGTTGGGCAACAGCAGCTCCCGCACCACCCCACGCAACTGCGCGACCTCGCCCCCGACATGCACACTGGCCACCAGCAGGGGCTGCCGTTGGCGTCGCTCGACGTCGATCGGCTGCGGGCCACCAAGGGCCCCGGTCTCGGGCGAGTGGGAGAGCTCCTCTGGAATTGTGCTCCGAACACTCCTTAGCATGAGATTTGCGCAGCTCGCCAAGGGGTCGCCCCGCGCGGTGATCCTGTTCGATACGCCCAATGATGGGGGAGTGCAGCATGTTTCAGCGGACGGAGCCATTCGCGAATGGGCGATCTCCTTTGTCGGGTTTAGCATTGCCGACCAATCGCGAGCTCACCGTCACAACAGATGATGGTGTCGCCCTCGCAGTTCGTGACACCGGCTCCAACGCCGCAACGCACACTGTGGTTTTTCTGCATGGATTATGTCTTTCGCAGCTGACCTGGTCGGTGCACATCGACCGCCTTGTGCGTCGGTACGGTCCGGCGATCCGGATCATCAGTTACGACCACCGCGGACACGGGCGCTCGCAGCACGCACCGATGAACACCTACAGCATCGACCGGCTGGCTGAGGACTTGGCACGGGTGCTGGAAGCGGCGCATGTGGTCGGCCCGACGACGTTGGTCGGGCACTCGATGGGTGGGATGACCGCACTGGGCTATCTTGCTCGTCCCGCTTCCGGCAGGCCCATCGATCCTGCCGGGCTTGTACTGGCGGCTAGCGCAGCTGGAAAGCTCTGCTGCCGCGGCCTGGGCCAGCTGTTGGGGACTCCCGCCACCGCGGCACTGCGTGGTGCGGCAGAGCACGTCCCTGAGCAGGCTATGAAGGCGATGCTCAGCCCCCTGTGCGTGACGCTGAGCCGATGGCGACGCAATCCGCCGGCAGCGACGTTGGCCTCGCTCGCAGTGGATGCGTTCAGCACCGTCACCTTGGCCACTGCGGTCGGATTCCTGCCGGCTCTTCGCGATTACGACCAGTATCCGGTCCTGGGATCAATCCGGGCCCGCACCGTCGTGATCAGCGGAGGTGCAGACCCGCTGACACCGCCAGCACACGGGCGCGACCTCGCTGGCGGAATTCCTGGTGCTCGACACGTGCATCTTCCTCGCGCCGGCCACATGCTCCCCCAGGAGGCGCCGCACGTGCTGCACCAGGCGATCCGCCGCGCGATGAACATCGATAGCGCGACCGAGCACGACAACGCCGCGGGTGCGACCACCGCGGCCACTCCGACGCTGGCAGGTGCTGCGTCATGACCGTCGAGAGAGGCCCTCGTGGGTAGGCCGTCTGCGCGGACCGTGGCCATCCGAGACCAGATCCTCGCCGCGCTACGCGCTGAATGGCCGCTGCCGGTATCGACTCGCCGCGTCTGCGAGCTATTGGGCGCCCGTCGCTACGACGAGACCGGCTACCGCATCTATCCCCAACTGTGCGCCCTCGATCGATTGAGCGTCGTCGAGCGAATCCGCCGTGGCGCTGAATGCCGCGATGTGTTCTGGCGCTTCTGTGGGGACCCGACGGACGCCGAGTTGAACGCGGCGGTCGACGCGATGGACTCACCAGCTATCGAACGTCCACACCCACTGGGGACAGTGCAACCACCTGACGGAATTGAACGCATTCTGTCGACCCTGGACGGCAATATCAAGGCTCTCGATCAGGCGGAAAGGCGCTTCTCCAACGCGGCCGCATCAGGTGATGGTGACGCCGAAGCAGGCGCGGCCGACGATCTGGCAGCGCTGGTTCGCCAGTTCGTCAACCTGTGTGCCAATCGGCCGAGGGAAGGTGAGCCCGCTCCATGAGAACGGTGGGGCCGGTACGGCAGGTGCAGTCTCGGCACGTAGAGCGCCATGCTGTCGAGGCGATCTCGCAGCGGCTCGGCCACCATGTAGCGGATGCGGTCATCGGGTCGACGCGCGAGGCGGGCGGGTCGGTAATCCTGCATCTGAACTCTGGTGGAAACGCTTCTGCGGCAGAGTCGCGGTTGCGGGCGCTCGGATACTGTGTCGAGCCAACGGATTACGACTCGTATGGGCCAGGGCGGTACGGCGTGAAGCTGCGCGTCAGCCCCGGAGATTCGTCGTCGAGGTGGTGCGTGGGCAGTCGTACTCCGCCGTCTGTAGTACGTCTGGATTCGCCGGGCAGCTACGCCAACCCGCGCGGGATCTGCTCGCACTGCGGCCGCGAGATGCCGGTTCTTGGAGATGCGACGGTGCGGAGGCATAAGGTGGAAGGCGGACCGCCAGTTCGGAGAAGGTCGGCAGCGGGTGCTATTGAAACGTAAGGCGGATCGCCGAATCAGCGTGAGTGAGAGGAAGCGTCCGGAGTGGGCAGATCGGATAGATGACATGCATGCAGATATGGGTGTCGAGGAGGCGCGACAGCTCGCTTCGGACCTGCTCGCAGAAGCGCTGCCCCGTCGGTGGTCTCACACAGTGGCGGTGGCGAAGACTGCTGCGGGTCTGGCGAGCCGTCTCGCACCAAGCGCTGCCGATGAGATTGTATGCGCCGCGTGGCTTCACGACATCGGATACGCCCCGGGCCTGATTAATACGGGTTTCCATCCGCTCGATGGGGCCGCATACCTGGCTGGACTGTCGGGAACGGGGCAGGTTGCAGCCGAGGTTGTAGCTCTGGTCGCTCATCACACCGGCGCCGCCTTCGAAGCCCGCGAACGAGGACTGTCAGACGCACTGGCCGGCTGCCCCGAGCCCGATCAAACCAATCTCGCTATCTTGAGCTGCGCGGATCTGTGCAATGGTCCCGACGGCACGCCGGTGGATCCCGCTGGTCGCCTCAGCGAGGTCCTCGCCCGGTACCCGGCCGACCATCCGGTTCATCGCGCCATTGCACAGTCAGCTCCGATGCTCGTCGCGCAGTCTTGTCGGATTCTGGAGGCAGCTCGGGAAGTGTGATGTGGCATGGGCTTTAAGGGCGAGCGTGGTGGAAAAGCTGTGGCCGGAAGCCGCTGTTAGTCGGGTGCGGGCGCGACGGTGATGTCCGGTCCCGGGCGAGCGGGAGAGCTCCTCTGGAATAGTGCACCGAACACTCCTTAGCATGAGATTTGCGCAGCTCACCACGGGGTCACCCCGCGAAGGTGATCCTGCCCGATACGCCAATGATGGGGGAGTGCAGCATGATTCAGCGGACCGAGCCATTCGCGGAATGCGCGACCTCCGCTGCCGAGCGAGGCCCTCGTGGGTAGGCCGTCCGCGCGGCCCGTGGCCATCCGAGACCAAATCCTCGCCGCGCTACGCAGTGAGTGGCCGCTGCCGGTATCGACTCGCCGCGTCTGCGAGCTATTGGGCGCCCGCCGCTACGCCGAGACCGGCTACCGCATCTATCCCCAACTGTGCGCCCTCGATCGATTGGGCGTCGTCGAGCGAATCCGCCGTGGAGTTCGTGAACGTGTGGGGCAGGTGTAACGTATGAAGTCACGGGCGTGGAACAAGTACAACGCGGCCGTGAGGCTGCGCCGCGACGCCGAGATGACCGTAGCGTTCCTGGCGGCGCATGGTCTGAAGGACAGGCCCACACGCAAGGGTGCCGAGCTGCAAGCGGCCGAGGACTACTACCGCTGGTGTCTCACCGATGGCCCGGAGGCGCTTGACGCACTCGACGGAGCCGCAGTGGAGTCATTTGTCGACCAGTGGCGGCTCCACGCTGTCGCGGCTGACGTGCGGGCGGCGGGCATCGGCGCGGAGGTGCGCCTACTCGGTGCGTTTCTGTGCCTGGTCTTCGTGATCGTGACCGGCCTGAACCACTCCTTCCTTGCAATGTCCCTAGCAGCAGCCCTTTTCATCGGGCTAGTGGTCTCTCTTATCTACGCCAAGTCCGCGCTTATCGTCGGCCCGGACGGACCATCGCAGCTACCGCCCATCGCGGCTGGCTCCACCCCGTTTGGCTGGCGCGGGCGGGCTATCGCGCTACGTGTAGCCAACGTCGGGAGAATTTGAAGCCGGTAGGAGTCATTCCGCACCTTGGAGATCACGCCCGATTTTCGATGCTCGTCGCGCAGTCTTGTCGGATTCTGGAGGCAGCTCGGGTCCGTCAGATTAACGGTGTAAGCGGCATCTTCGGTTAGGTGGTTTCGCTGCCCGGCATGCGGTCGGCGAAGGTGATCGCGAAGGCGTTCAGGGCTGGTTTCCAGCGTATGGTCCATCGCTTCTGTCCGGTCCCGGTCGGGTCCAGCGACCGGGTGACCAAGTATAGGCACTTCAGCGCCGCCTGCTCGGTCGGAAAATGACCGCGGGCCCGCACGGCGCGGCGGTAGCGGGCGTTCAACGATTCAATAGCATTGGTCGAACAGATCACCTTCCTTATCTCGGTGTCGTAGTCCAGGAACGGAATGAACTCACTCCACGCGTTGCGCCACAATCGAATCGCCGCCGGGTAGCGGTTACCCCACTCGGCCTCGAATGCGTCCAGCGCTGCCGCTGCAGCCTCAGCGTTGACCGCGGTGTAGATCGGCCGCAACGCCTTGGCAATGGCGTCGCGGTGCTGGCGCCCGGCATAGCGGAACGTCCCACGGATCAAATGGATGACACACGTCTGGACCACAGTGTCGGGGAACACCGCGCCCACCGACTGCGGTAAGCCTTTGAGCCCGTCGCAGACCAGGAAGAAGATGTCGGCCACCCCGCGGTTCTTCAGCTCGGTGAGTACCGCCAGCCAGTATTTGGCTGACTCGCCATCGCCCTCGCCGGCCCACATGCCCAGCACGTCACGATGCCCGGCCAGGTCCACCCCGATCGCGGCGTAGATGGGCCTGGGGCCGACCTGGCCGTCGCGGATCTTGACGTGCAGGGCGTCGATGAACACCGCGGCGTACACGCGTTCCAGCGGGCGGGTGTGCCACACGGTCATCTCCTCGACCACGCGGTCGGTGATCCGACTGATCGTGTCCTTGGACACCGACGCGCCGTAGATGTCGGCGAAATGGGCGCTGATCTCGCCGGTGGTCAGCCCGCGGGCATACAGCGACAACACCACCTCGTCGACATCGGTCAGGCGACGTTGGCGCTTCTGGACGATCTGGGGTTCGAAGCTGCCGGCGCGGTCGCGCGGCACCTCGATCTCGATCTGCCCGCACGCATCGGTCAGTACGGTCTTGGCCCGGGTTCCGTTGCGGGAGTTGCCCGAGCCATACCCAGCCGGATCGTGACGGTCATAGCCCAGGTGCTCGGACAGTTCCTCGTCCAGAGCGGTCTCGATGACCGTCTTGGTCATCGCCTTGAGCAACCCGCCCGGACCGGTCAGCGATACGCCGGCCTCGCGGGCCTGGCGTACCAACTCCCGGGCAACCTCGAGCTCGTCGACCTCACGGCTATCCGGGACATCAATGGCCGCCACGGCGGCCTCATCATCGGGATTCTGCGATGGCTCCACAGCCACGACAGTTTCGGTCATCACGCGACCTTTCCGGCCCCGACACACCGGGGCCGATCAGGCCGTTTACACCGTTACCGCGACAGTCCCGGCAGCTCGGGAAGTGTGATGTGGCATGGGCTTTAAGGGCGAGCGTGGTGGCAAAGCCGTGGCCGGAAGCCGCTGCTAGTCGGGTGCGGGCGCGACGGTGATGTCGTCTAGTCCCGCGAGCTGCATCGTCCTGCCGTCGGACAATGTGATGGAGGCGTTCTCGCACCCCGGGTGGTCGATGACGATGTCTATGGCTGTGACGGTGGCGCCGAATTCGGGTAGGTAGTCACCGGGTTCGATGTCGTGGACGAGTTGCTCGATCATCGTCGCCGTTCCTCGCTGCCAGTTGATGAGACGTTGATGCGACTATGCGGGCACGGCGGTGGGTTCTCAAGAGGAGCTGATCGGCGCGGTTATGTCTGCGGTAGAGGCTCGATGGTGCCGCCGGTCGCGGCGGCGTAGGCGGCTGCTTCGGGGCGCTCTGCTTCGGTGAAAACCTTGATCGCTGAAGGGTTTCCGGGGAGGCGGACGAGGATCGCGAAGTCGGCGATGGTGGCGTCGGTGTGTTTGCGGGGCTGGCGGGTGAAATGGTTTTCGCTCACGGCTGTGATTGTGCTCTCGGGTGCCGACAGGTTGGGGTCAGCGTTGGGGGCGGCGGCGGTAGTGGTCGGTGATGGGGCGGCCGTCTCTGGTGTGAGGGCGTACCCAAACCTGTCCTGGCACTGTGGGCCCGCGGTCTGGTGGGCGCCATGCGCCGGCGTGGTGGTCCCACGTGTAGCCGGTGTTGAGTTCCCCGGACAGTAGTGGGTTGAGCCAGGCGCTGACGGTATCGGCGGCGTTGTCGAGGTGGCGTAGGGGTTCGGGCAGTGAGGTGGTGGTGGCGATGCGGGTGTAGCCGTTGGACCAGTTGGGGGGTATGTCGATGGTGTTGGGGGGCGGTTGGGTTCGGGTTTGTGCGCGGCGATCCAGGGCGGTGCGCAGGTCGTCACCGTTGATGTCGACGGCGCCGGCGTAGAGGGTGAGATCGACGAGGTCGCGGTAGCGGTTGGTGGATCGTCCTGTCGTGTCGCGGTACATGACGCCGATGATCTTGTCGGCGAGTTGGCTTGCCAGTGGGTAGAGCGGGACAGCTGGTAGGGGTGACATGCCTTTGACGTCGGGGACTATCGGATTGGGTTGGCGGCGCTCGATGTCGCTGATGGGGATGGTGTCGGAGGCGACGTCCACGGCGAAGACCGCGGCGCGGTCGGCGCCGATGGTGGCGGTGATGCGCAGTTTGGTGCCGTTCATGACGCCGGTGAACGGCTCAGCAGTGTCGACGGTGTAGTCGAACGGGTCGAGGTCGCTGAGGCCGGTGTGGGTGGCGATGTCGTCGAGGACCTGGTGGCGGTCGCTGCGCCCTGGCTCGGTGGCGGTGAGGTCGAGGTCTCGGGTCGCGCGGGCTCCGGGGACACGGATGAGCATTCCGATGCCGCCGGCGACTACCCAGGGTGGCTCGTTGGCGTTGAATACGCGTGCCATGAATCGTTGAATGACGAACTGGCGCAACAGTTCGTGTGAGGGTTGTGGTGGTTGGGTGGTGCGTGCGTGGCGGGTGGCGCGGGTGCGTAGCGCGACCCAGAATGCTTGCTTGGTGCGGTATTCGTGGGCCCAGGTCATCGGCCGGTGAAGAGGAGTTCGTTGGCGGCGATGAGGTGGGCGGGAGCGCCTACGACGGTGAGGGCGTGTTCGATGGTGTCTCGGCCGGCGCCGTTGGTGAGTGGGTCGAGGGCGTCGGTGAGGTCGGTGATGTTGGTGAGGGCTCGGGTGAGCGTGTCGCGCAGGATGTCGCCGAGGTGGCCGGCGTCGATGCCGTCGGCGTAGAGGTCGGCGATGGTCTGGGCGATGGTGGTGGTGGGGATGCCGGCGACGAGTCGCCAGGGTGGCCACTGTCGGGGGACGTGAAATCGGATCCAGGGGTTGTTGGTGCGCCGGGGTGTGGGCACGGTGTAGTCGAGGTGGTCGGGCTGCAGTGTTCCCAGTTCATAGAGGTAGTGGGCCGCGGTGAGGTGGGATGCCAGTGGGCCTGGTGTGCCGGCGCGTAGCGCGTCGAGTCGTTCGCCGGCGAAGTGGGAGGGTTCGAGGGCTAGCCAGGTAGCTCGGACGGCGTCGAGAGTGATGTCGGTGGGTGTGCCGGCGAAGCGGTAGACCGCGCGGGTGTCGGTGTGGTGGATGCGGTCGGCGGCGCAGAGCTGGGTGATGCGTTTTCGGGTCATGCCGAGGCGGGTGGCCTGGGCTGCGGTGAACATGCCCCACTGGCCGGCCGCTTCCACGGCCAGCGCGAGTTCGGCGTCACGCATCCCGGACATGCTCTTAAAGATACCCTGATTAGGTATCAATTGGGTAGCTCAGGACTACTGTTGGTGGTGTGGTCGCCGGGGCACGTGATGCAGGGTGCATCACGTGGTGGGTGTCGCGGCCCAGGTCCAGCGGGTCGGGTGGCGCCGGCGTAGAGCATGCAGGTATCCGTCCAGTCCGCCGTTGAATTGGGCGATCAGGCGGAGGTCGGGGCCCGCCTGGTGCACTGCAGCGTCGAGGAGGTGTTGTCGGCTCAGTCGGCCTGTGGGGTCGGCGAACTGTGCGCTGCATTCGCGGCATTGGAGAGTGCCGAACAGGATGGGAGTGCGGGATCCGCGTTCGACGAACCGTGCGGCCCTGATGTTGTTGCCGCTGATGAGGTGTAGGCCGGTGTCGAGGGCGAGGTGATCCACAATGTCGAGAACCTCATCGGGCGTTGCCCAGGAGCCGCCAGGGCGGCCTGGCGACCAGAGTCTGCCGCCGTTGCCGAATTCGCTGGCGTCCATCCACTTGGGGAGGAGCCGGAGGTACTCGTCGGTCGCGCCGTGCAGGCGCATTTCGGTGGAGGCAAGTACGGTGCCGTCCTGGTCGTGGATTTCTTCGAAGTTGGCGTAGTACATCCGGTAGGGCCACGCGGCTTGGTTCTGTTGGCGCAGCGTGAGTGCGACGCCGCGTTGCACGACTGCCTCGACGGTCACTGGTGTCGGGCTGGCTGCGTAGATTTCCCTGGTTTTGGGATGATCGAAGTCGGGATCGGGTTCTACGGGGCCGGGCACAACGACGCGGTAGACGTCACCCGGTTCGGGTTCGCGCTGGCTGTTCATGTAGCGGGCGGCGTACCCGCGCGCGACGCCGAGATGAGTGGTGAAGTACACGAGGTCTGGGCGGTAGCGGGGAACTTGGGGTTGCGCCCCTGGTGCCCAGGAGTAAGCAGTCGAGTAGTCGAGGCCGAGGTGCGCGGCGGGGACGATGCGGTCCCCGGGCTGCTTGCCGGGCACTCCGCCGTGGAAGAAGCTCGTCGGCTGAATGATGTTTCGGACTCGCTGCGTCGGCGTGTTAGGGGCTGCGGAGTTTGTCGTCGGGAAGCCAGATTCCCGATCCTGGGATCCATTCGACCCAGTCGGGCGTTGTGGCTGAGCCCATGGTGCCGGGTGGGCCGAGGCTGCCGGGGGTCTGGTAGATGGCGTTGTCGGGGAGCTGGTCTTTGGGGAGCCAGTAGCCCGAGTCGGGGAGCAGTTCGACCCAGCCGGGAGTGCCGTAGGGCGAGGAAGGGCCAAGGCCGCCGGGTTCGGTGACGTAGAGGCCATCGAGTTCGTTGTCGGGCAGCCAGATGCCGGTGTCCTGGCCGATCTCGATCCAGTTGGGGGTGCCGGCGCTGCCAATCGTTCCCGGTGGGCCGAGGCCGCCAGGTTCGGTGATGATGGGCATGCTGCGCTTGTCGGGTGGGCCCTCGGTGTCGGGTTTGTCGGTCTTGAAGTCGACGGCCTGGGTTGCGGTTGGGTTCTCGACGCTGTGGGGGAGCTCGGCCGAGGAGGCGGCGAGCTGTTCGGCGATGGTCGCGTACTGGGTGGCGGTCTGCTCTATGAGCTGGGCTGCTTCGGTGATGCGCAGCTGTCCTGCCTGGAGCAGCGCCGCCTGTCCGGTGGGGGTGTCGGCCAGTGGGCCGAGGATGGCCTTGTCTTGCTGCCATGAGGTCTCGACCGCGGTGAGGCCGGTGCGGGCTTCTTCGGAGAGTCGGTTAGCGGAGGCGACTGCGGTGGCGGCTCTCTTGTGGGTAGCACGCAGGTCTTCTCGGTTGGTGTCGAGTTCGGTGTGGACGGTGCCAGCGCGCTCGGCGGCTGTGCCGGTCCAGTCGGTAGGTGTGCTGACCTGCCCGCCATAGGCTGGTGGGGTCAGCTCGGGCGGGGTGAGGTTGCCCAGTAGCTGGCGCGCCTGCTGGAGGGCAGCGTCAACGGGATGCATGAGTCAAAGGTATCGCGATGTTGGGAACTTCGAGAAGCGGGTGCTCGGGAAGTTATGCGGGTGTTCCTGGGGGGCGTGTGCGGGCGCGTTCGTAGGCGGCGCGGTAGGCGGCGGGGGTGAGATCGAGGATGGCGGCGATGGTTGCAGCGTTGGAGTCAGTGAGGGCGACTTCGCCGCGCTCAATGGCGCCGATGGTGGTGGTGCTCAGTGCGGTCGCAGCGGCCAGTTGTGGCTGGGTGAGTCCGCGGATGACGCGCCAGTCGCCGGGGTAGCGCCGGTCGGGGGGGATCTTGATGAAGGACTCGGGGGTGAGGTTGAGGACTGCGGCGACGCGGACAAGCGCGTCGATCTGGGGTGTGGCTTTGCCGTTTTCCCAGTTGTCGATGGTGGCGCGGCCGGTACGGGATAGGCGGGCGAGATCCTGGCGGCTTAGACCGGCGGAGATGCGGGCTCGGGTGAAATCCTCGGGGTCAAAGCCTCGCATGACGCGTCGGCTCATTGTGGTGCCAGTGGTGTGGGTGTGGCGGTGTGGGCCATGGTTGCAGAGTTTGGACGATGGCACCACATACAGGTACATGCTAGCGTAATAGTTCACGGGTATAGATTGGCGTCAAAGGGGGGTGTAAACATGGCAGTACTAACCGCGGACACGATGGTCGGGGGTGCGCCTGTTGAAAACACCTGTTCGCTGCAAGATCATTACCGCATGAGTTCAGCACCTGTTTCCGTTGACCCGGCGTCGTTGCGGACCTCCGCCGTTGACAACGACGAATGTGCCGCGAGCTACGACGAGTACCGGCGCCAGGTCTCTGCGTGGATCGACGGTGTCGAAGACGAGATCATCCGATGTCATGGCGCCATCGCGGCTCCCGTGGGGGCGTCCCTGCGCGAGTACTTCGGCAGGGTGTCGGGCTACGCCGAGCAGACTGGCGCGCGGCGGGCTGGTATGGCCCAGAATCTGATGGCCGCGGCGGGGCGCTACGAAGGCGGCGATGCTGATGGCGCACAGTCGATCTCTGCTGCAGGCGGTGGCCTGTAGGTGGCTGGAATTCGGGTTGATCCTGCCGAGGTTGGGCCGCGTATCAGTGCGGCGTTGAGCTCGGCAGCGGCCGCGCTGGCGGCGCCTGCTGCGATCACCCCGCCCGCCGCGCCCGGGGCGGATCCCGTATCAGTGGCCGCGGCCGGACAAGTGGCAGCGAGTGCGGGGCGGCTCAGCGCTGATCTTGCCGGGGGTATCGCTCGGATCACTGAGGGCTCGCAGGCAGTCGCTGCGGCGCTGCAGCGCTATGTCGATGGTGACGCGGCGGGCGCACAGGGCATTTCGGGAGGGTCGGTAGGGGCTGGCTCGGTAGGCGGTGCTGTGCAGGCGGCGCTCTCGGCGCTGAATATCCCTGCGCCGCCCGCAGTTTCAATCCCTGACATGCCTGATACGTCTTCTGCGGTTGCGCAGATCCCCGCAGAGCCTGCGACTGTCGACGACGCGTTGCGCGGTGGTGCCGGTGAAGCTGGAATGGAA
Organism: Mycobacterium sp. smrl_JER01; assembly: GCF_048513595.2. Lineage (NCBI taxonomy): Bacteria > Bacillati > Actinomycetota > Actinomycetes > Mycobacteriales > Mycobacteriaceae > Mycobacterium > Mycobacterium sp. smrl_JER01. Next base: position 110,891 of record NZ_JBLXXK020000002.1, read on the forward strand.
GCTCACGCAGCGGCGTGGGATTCTGCGGCTGCGGAATTGAGTTCGGCGGCTGCCGCTTTGCAGGCGTTGGCAACTGGGCTACCCGGCTCGTGGGACAGTGAGGCGGCCTCGCTGCTGTCGGCGCGGCTTCAGAGCTTTGGTCAATGGATGAACGAAGGCGCGACCTCGGCGGGTGCGCAGGCAATGGCGGCGCGTCAGGTGGGGTCCTATTGGCGGTCTGCGGTAGCTGAGCATCCTCGGGCCGAGGACGTTCGGCAGCGGTACAAGCTGTTGCTGGCGGCATCGACGAGGGCGGCCGCCGGTGATCCCCGTGGTGCCGCGGAGGCTGCCGAGCATGAACGTGCGATTGAAGAGGCCAGAGAGGTCTCGGCGTCGACGATCAACCGCTACGGCGAAGGTGCGGGCGGGGTCAACGATCAGGTGAACAAGCCCGGCGACTCACCGCGCATCAGCGGTGACGGGGACCCGCGTTTGCCGGACAAGCCGGCGGGCGAGATCGGCAGTATCGATGATCCTGCCGCAGCTGATGAGCTGCAGTCTGGTGATGCTGCGCAGGGGCTTGGCGAATCGACTGGCCAGGGGATGCAGTCGGTGATGTCGACGTTGATGCAGATCCCGTCGATGGTGGCCAATGCCGGTGGCCAGATGATGGGTAAGGCCGGTGAATCGGTGCAGCAGATGGGCCAGCAGGCCAGTCAGGCCGCCAGCCAGCTGGGCAATGTTCTCGGTGGAGGCGGATCGCCGACCGGCGGTTCGGGCCTGGGCAGCTCCGGGCGCAACCCATTGAGTGCCTTGGGGTCTGGCGGTGGCGGGTCAGGTTTGGGCGGTGGCGGCGGTGGTGCTGGAGGAGGTGGCCGCACGATGCCGGCCAGTCTGCCCGAGCAAGCGCCGGCCGCTGCCCCGCCGCCGGCCGCGTCATCGACTACCGCGCCATCGACCGGTGCTGGTGCTCGGCCGGGAGGATTCGGCGGTAGCGGGATGATGCCGATGGGCATGATGCCGCACAACCGTGGCGGGGAAGGCGACAAGGAAGCTGCCCGCAATAAAGACTGGTTTCCCGACGAGCCACTGGTCGCTGACGAGCCCGAGGTCTCCGAACCGGTGGCCGGTCAGCGACGTCGCGTGCGGCCGACCGAGACTTAAGAAGGAGTTCAGCCAGTGTCGTTTCACCCCGCGGTGGAGAGTTTCCTGGCCAAGTCCAGGGAGCTGGGCTCGGTGCTGGGCAAGGTTCAGTCGGCGATGTATGACGATCTTCGCGTGCGCCGTGCGGCACCCGAAGAGCCCAATGTGATGCCAGAGATAGACGGGTATGGGGCACTGACCGACCTGTACCTGGACGGCATCGTGGGTCGCTATTCCGCGCGGCAGATCGAGGACCTGGTGATGTCAGGGCTGCAGGAGTGCTACGCGGCGATTGACGAGCGGCGCCTGGAGGCGGTGCGTGAGGCGGTGCCCGAGTTCGATCAACTCGACCTGGGGTTGGGTTGATGATTGCTGGACAGGCAACCCCGGCTGAGTTGGTCGCTGAGTGCCTCGATGGCGGCGTGCGCAGGCTGCTGGGCGGTGTGCACTCGTTGACCTCGGCCAGGGCAGTGGTGGTGCGCGTTGACCCGCAGTGGGTGTGGGTGAAGTTCTCCACCGACCCGGGACGTCTGGCAGCTCCGTGGGAGTTCGTCGACGCGGGCTGGGTGCGCGCTCCCCGCGGCTCCGAGCCAGGGCTGCGTGACGCGTCGGCCGATCCCGTTCTCGTTGTACTGGGTGTGGGCGAATCCGAGCTGCTCGCGGTCAACGCATTAGCCATCGATGAGATCGGTGTGACCTGCACAGGCCGCGACGCGATGATCGCCCACTGGACGATGCAGGCGGCCGCGCAAGGGGTTGTCGCCGACGACGCAGCGATAGCCGGCGCGCGGGTCAGTGGCAACCCGGATGCCACGGTGGTGATCGCTGACCCGCTGCTCGCCGACGACCCCGGGTGGGTCGACGTGCTAGCCGCGGGTACGGCCTGGCCCGTGCGGCCCCTGCGCCGGCCAGTCCTTGCGCTTCCCGATGGAACACCCGGCATCGAGCGCGGTGCAGTCGAGACAGATCCAATTGACTCGAATTCTCCCATCGCTGGTGTCGCCGACGGTGGACAGATCGCGGGCGAAGGGGTCAAAGTGGAATCAACCGGGCTGGTCATCGATCCGGTCGACGTGGCATCGACACTGGACGCGGCTGCCACGGAGCCGCCGGCGCCGGCCGATCCGGTAGTCGCCGCAGATGACGTCTCGACGAGGGTCGCGGGCACTGACTTGAGGCCAGTCACAGGGGAGGCGGCTGTCGCCCCGGATCGCCCGCAGGGGCCCTGGATGACGGTGTTCGGGGGATTCGAAGTGGTCGACGGGACCGGCTCGCCGTTCCAGCCGATGCAGCAGCAGATCATCGGCGCAATCGCATTCTGTCAGCCGATCGTGACGGCGGATCTGTGTGACATGCTGTTCGGAGATCCCGCTCGGCCGAAGAGTTTTCATGTGGCCTTGAGCAAGATCCGCAACCGAGGTCTGGACCCGCGTCACACGGATACGGGTTACGTGCTCGACATCAACTCCGAGTGGAGGCAGTTCGTCGAGCTGGTGGGAGAAGATCCCGCGACCGCCTCGACCGGTGCGCTGGCTTCCGCTGCGGCAATGGTGTCTGCGCCGCTGTTCGGTGCGGAACCGCCGCGCTGGGCAGCGGCCCAGATAGCGGAGATGACGTCTGTGGTGTGCCTGGTGTGCCGGGAGTTGGCGGCTCGCCATTGTGAGGATCCCCCAACCGCGCTGCGGTACGCGCGGCTGGGATTGGTCTTCGATCCTGATCATTTTGAGCTCGGACGGATGGTGGAGTTGCTGACACAGGGAGCAGGCGGCGTGCCGGACAGGGGAATCGCATCGTGAGTGATCTCGGGCAGCAGGTTGGCGATGTGTCGGTGCCGGAGTCGACCGAGGAGTTCTACGCAAGGGAGTTCACGGTTTTCAACCCGGCCGGTTCGGTTGGGGTTACCTGCAATGGGCGCGGGCAGATCAGCGCGCTGATGCTGGAGCCTGAGGCGTTGACCAACGACGAAACGCTGGCCGAGGAGATCGTGGCGATCGCGGGGTTGGCGCGGGCCAAGCAACGCATGGAGTTGCGGCTGTTCACGTTGCTCAGCGCCGAAGCGCAGGGCCGGAATCCGGATCCGATCGACAGGTTCTGTCGGCGGACGCAGAAACTACCGACGCCGGAGGAATACCAGGACATGGAGAGTGCGGAGTTCGCGCGGAGGTACCCGGCGTGAGCGCAGCTGAGGATCGATTCGATGCTGGCGTAGCGGCGTTGGGGATCATCGACGGCGGCCGCGCGGATAGTGCGCAGGCGTTGCGGTACTTTACCGCTGCCAGCGAAGAGGACCCGCAGATGTGCGATGCCTGGCTGGGTCGAATGCTGTGTGGTGACAACGAGACCGGTGTGATCTATCGCGCGTGGCGGTCGCGGGCGAACATGCACCAGCAGTTGTCCCGGTTGCAGGTTCCGCCGGCCCATTTCGTGCCGCGGTTCGATATCGGGATGGGGATCGTCGCCCTCGACCAGCCGATCGTTGACCGCGGGATCCTGACTGTGGCGTTGGCGCGGATGCAGGCGATGCGGACCCCGCCGGATTACGCGGAGGCGTTGGAGACCTTGGCTGAGGCGCCCTCGACGATCGCGGGGCGGTGGCTCGTTGGTGCGATTCACTACAAGGCTCAGCGGTGGCCGGAGGTGATTTCCAGCCTGGGGGAGGAGCTGGGCTCCTTCGAGGCTGATCAGTTGTTGCGGGTGGCCGTCGATGTTGCTCTTGGCGGTGCGCACGCGTTTCTGGGTGAGTTCGATGAGGCGCAGCGCTACCTGCATAGTGTCGAGGCCCAGGAGAATTTGCCGGGAGCCAAGCCGGCGGCGAAATGGTTCCTGGCGCTCATCGCGCGGGAACGTGGCGAGGAAGATGCTGCGGTCGCATTGCTCAAGCAGATCAACGCGGTGGCGCCGTCGGCGGAGGTAGCGGCGGCGATCGCCGATCCCGGTATCCGTTTGAAAGTGACGACACGTGAAGCGGTGGCAGCCAGGACTGACCCGTGGGATCCCGAGTCCGGGCCCGATGCCGCCGAGCTGGCCGGGGAGCGAGCCGCCGAGGCGCGCGCCAAGCTGTTGGCTGAGGCGACCGCGGAACTGGACGCCCAGATCGGCATGGGTGCGCTCAAAGATCAGATCAAGACGTTTCGGGCGCGGATCCGGATGGCGGCCAAGCGGCGGGAGTTAGGTCTGAAGACTCCCGGTTCGGCCAACCACATGGTGTTTGTCGGTCCGCCGGGAACAGGCAAGACCACGATCGCGCGGGTGATGGCCAACATCTTGGCCGGCTTGGGTGTGATTGCCGAGCCCAAGCTGATCGAGACCGGGCGCCGCGATTTCGTCGGCGAATACGAAGGGCATTCAGCAGCCAAGACCGGGGCGACGATCAACAGTGCTCTCGATGGTGTGTTGTTTATCGACGAGGCCTACACGCTGGTCCAGGAGCGTGACGGTCGGGCCGATCCGTTCGGCAAGGAAGCCCTGGACACGCTTTTGGCGCGAATGGAAAACGATCGGGACCGGTTGGTGGTGGTGATCGCCGGCTACGAGAACGATATCGATCGGTTGCTCGCGGCCAACGAAGGTCTTCGGGGTCGGTTTGCGCACCGGTTCAAGTTCGAGACCTACAGTGCCGGTGAGCTGGTCGCGATTGCTGAGGCTGTGGCCGTCGGTCGCGACGATGTGCTGGCTGAGTCGGCAGTCGAGGTCCTGCGCGCCACCTGTGGCCGGTTGGCTGAACTACGGATCGGCGATCGCAGCGCGATCGACGTGGTTGGCAACGGACGGTTCGTGCGCAAGGTGATCGAAGGTGCGGCCGATTTCCGCGACCTCCGGCTTGAGGAGGATCCACCGGAGGTCCTCGATGCCACGACATTGACTACGATCATCGGCGCCGATATGGCGTTGGGGTTGCGCAAAGTGTTAGCCGCCGAATCCAGCGAAGCCGGTTCGGATCTGACGCAGCTCGTCGAGATCGTGGGGTCCTGATGCCGTTCATCCCGTCTACGAAGCTGCAAGTCACCGGCTACAAGTTCCTGGTGAACCGGCTGACGCACGCGCTGACCCGGCACGACACCTCGATGCGCCACGACCCCAATCGGTCGGCGACGATGGCGGCGATGGCAGGGTTCCTGGTCGCCGCGCTGGTCGCTGTTGGGGCTGTCGCGCTCGCATACTTCAAACCGCAAGGGTTACGGGACAATTCGCCGATTGTGCAGGCTCGCGAAACGTCGGAACTGTTCGTCACGATCGACTCAAAGCTGCACCCGGTGCTGAACCTGGTCTCGGCGCAGCTGATCGTCGGCAAGCCGGACACGCCAGCATTAGTGAAGACCTCCGAGGTACAGAACATGGCGCGCGGATCGCTGGTGGGTATCGCCGGGGCGCCGTCGCGCGTGTTCCAGCCGGCGCAGAAGGATTCAGTGTGGACAGCTTGTGATGTGATCGATCGGCCCGGGACGGCCCGGCCGGCGGTGACGACGGCGGTCATCGCCAGTGATCAGCAGCAGTTGTTGAGTGCTGACCCGTCGGCGGCGCGGATCGTGCAGGGCCCCGATGAGGCGACCTGGCTGCTCACCGGTGATCAGCGTCGCCGCATTGACATCAACGACACGGCCCTGGTGTTGGGTCTGGGGTTGCAGCGGTTCCCCACCATCGACGTGATCAGCGAGGAATTGTTCAACGCGATCCCGGCGGGGCGGCCTATCAGTTCCCCGGTCATCCCGCAGGGCGGCAGTGTCCCGGGGTATGCGGTAAGCCCGGGAATCGTTGTCGGATCCGTGATTCGGGTTCCCTCAGGAGAGGACGCCGACTGGTATGTGGTGCTCGCCGACGGTGTTCAGAAGATCTCTGAGGTGATGGCTGCGGTCATCCGCAATACCAATGCCTACGGGGCCGACGTGGCGCCCACGGTGTCTCAAGATGTGGTTGCGCGGCTGCCTGCGGCCAATCCCGGATTGGACACGAGTATGTTTCCGGAGTCGCCGCTGCACTCCTCGCCAAGTATGGAGGAACCGGTGACGTGCTGGCAGTGGGTCAAGGCCGCTGGGGAGCAGCAGTCCCGGACGGTGCTGACCTTCCGGCCGGGGTTGCCGTTGGACGCCGAACAGCAGATGCTGTGGCAGCACGAGTTGGTCTCGCGGCCCACCGTGTCGATGTACGCGCCGCCGGGGTCGGGTTTCTTCGTGCAGACCACGGGGTCTGATCCGCGGTCTCCGGCGCGCGAAACGCTGTGGTGGGTCTCCGATGCGGGGGTGCGCTACGGGCTGATGTCTTCGCGGGAAGGCACGTCGACGGAGAAGGCGCTGGGTCTGAGTTCGCCGATTCCGGCTCCGTGGGCGGTATTGGCGATCTTGGCTGACGGCCCAGGGCTGTCGAAGGAGGCGGCGTTGATCAGCCAGGACACGATCGCGGCGGGCAACGGCGATACGGAAGGTGGGCTGCGATGAGTGTGCGTCCCTGGATCCCGAACCGGTCGAGCAAACGGGTCGAGGCCCCCTCGGCTGAGGAGATCACGGTTGCCACCGAGGTGCCGCCGCCCAACGAGATCCCAGAGGTGGTGCCGCCCAACAAGTTCCAGAAGCTGCTCCCGCTGTTGATGGGCGTAGCGATCATCGGCATGATCGGCATCTTCTTATCCATGGGTATCCGGCGGATGAGTCCGATGATGCTGATGTTCCCGCTCATGTTCTTGATGGCCGCTGGGGGCATGATGGCCGGGCACGGCAACAGTGGCGGCCCTAAGACCCCTGAGATCGACCTCAACCGGCGTAAGTACCTGGAGATGTTGACCGGGCTGCGGCGCAAGGTTCACTCGCGGGCGGCCGCGCAGTACCGCTACCTCGCGCACTACGCGCCGTCGCCTGACACGCTGGCCGCGCTGGTCAGCAGTCCTCGGCAATGGGAACGCAGCGCCCCTGATCGTGACCCGACCTACTTTTTGGCCCCGCGGGTCGGGGTGGCGGCCCAGAAGCTGGGCGGCGGCATGACGATGAAAGAGACCGCCGAGAAGAAGGATCTTGAGCCGGTCGCGCGCACGGCGGGGGAACGATTCTTCCGGGCCCATCGCGCCGTCGAAGGTATGCCGACGCTGATTGACCTCAAGACCCATCGGGCGGTGCAGTTCTTCGGAGAGGGCGATCTCGCCAGCGTGGTGCGCGCACTGCTGCTGCAGGTGGCGGTGTTCCATCCGCCGAACATGGTGATGGTCGCGGTGGTGACCAACAATCCGGCCGACTGGGACTGGATCAAGTGGTTGCCGCACAACCAGCATCCGCTGCGCCTGGACGCGCTGGGCACCGAACGGATGGTGTATTCGCCGGCCGAGGCTGGCGCTGCGTTGGCCGAGCTGATCGCTGACCGCGGAGATTTCTCTGCTGATGACAAGTACACCGGAGCCAAGCCATGGCTGATTGTTGTCGCTGACGGTGTGGGTTCGGTGCCCGGATGCGGTGAAGGTCTGGAAGCCGTGACGGTCATACGCCGTGGCGAGGTCGATGAATCTGGGCTGGAAACCCTCGGTGCGCGGGTGCAGATCGCCGCAGATGGGGCAGCCCGTAAGCGGCGCATGACACCCGATGACCCGCTGAAGTTCTGGCTGAGCCGGGCCGATTCGGTCGGCGTCGAGCAGGCCCGTCAGGTGGCGCGGCGGATGACCCGGTGGCGGGCTGCCACCGATGCCCAGATCTTGGCCGGTGTGGAATCGTCGCTAGCAGAAACCCCCAAGACATGGGCCTCGCTACTGGGCATCGACGATGTCGGTTCCACCGGCACGAGCACGTGGCGAACCTTCCGCGAGGGCGACCCCGATCGGATGCGCGTCCCGATCGGATGGACCAAGTCAGGCGCCGTGATGTCGTTGAACATCAAGGAGGAAGCCGAGCAGGGAATGGGGTCACATGGGTTGATCCTGGGAACCACCGGATCGGGCAAGTCGACCCTGCTGATCAACCTGCTGCTGGGCTTGGTGGCTCGACACACCCCTGAGCAGCTGAACCTGATCTTGGTCGACTACAAGGGTGAGGCCACCTTTGACGGGTTCGAAAAGCTCAACCACACCGTGGAGATCATCAGCAACCTGTCCTCAGGTAAGGACATGATCAGCCGGTTCGAGGAAGTCATGCGCGGCGCTGTGGAGAAGCGTCAGGCCGCGCGCAGCGAGTTGGGCAAGCGGACCGTGGGCAAGAAGTTCCGTGACGCGATGACCTATCTGAAGGCCCGCGAACGAGGGGCGGCGCTGCCACCGTTTCCGACCCTGTTGATCGTCGTCGACGAGTTCACCGCGTTGCTCAAAGACCATCCCGAGTTCCGCGATGTCTTCGAGCACCTGGGCCGGCAGGGCCGTTCTGATCGGATGAACCTGCTGCTGGCCACCCAGTCTTTGACCGGGGTGTCGGTCGGCCAGCTGCTGTCGAACTGCGGGTGGAAGATCGCGATGAAGACCGCTAGCGCCCAGGACTCCCAGGCGGTGATCGAGACCAAGGAGGCCTATTACCTCGACAAAATCGGCGAGGGCTACCTCAAAGTTGGCGGCGCCGAGCCGCAGTACTTCACCGCCGCCAACCCACAGGCACCCTACTTCCCGCCGGTGGCCGCACCCGAACGGGCGGACAAGCGCGGGACGGTCGGGTTCTCCGGGGTCGCACCGTTTAGCGTCGAGGCCGTTCCGCTGCCTCAGGAGGAGCCCGTCGACGGTGACGGTGCACCGGTGGTGGCGGTGCATACCGCCGAGGAGATCGCCAGCGCTCCCGAGATTGCCTCGGTGATGCTCGACCAGTTGGCCGGCCAGGGGGAGCCTTGCGAGAAGCTGTGGCTGCCCCCGCTGCTGCGGCCTCGGCCGTTGGGGCGGTTGATCGCCGACAGTGGTTTGCGTGCGGGAGCCAAGGCGGTGCTCGATCTGCCGATCGGGTTGATCGACCGCCCGTACACCCACGCCCAGGATGTGTTCCGTGTCGATCTGACGGACAGCAACCTGTTGCTGCTGGGGCGGCCACGCTCGGGTAAATCGGTGGCGTTGCAAACCCTGGCAGTGTCGGCGGCGGCACTGAACAACCCGCGCACGGTGCAGATCTACGGACTGGACTGCGGCGCGGACCTCAAATTGGCGGCGTTGGAAGGGCTTCCACACGTCGGCGGCGTAGCAATCCGCGGCGACGGTGACGGCATCGCCCGGGTCATCGCCGAGGTCACCGAGGTGATGAGCCAGCGTCGCACGCTGTTCCGGGAACTGCGGATCGGGTCGATGGCCGCCTACCGCGACAAGGTGGCAGCCGGACAGGCGGCCGATGACGGTTATGGCGATGTGCTGCTGCTCATCGACGGGTGGGACAACTTCAAGAAAGAGAACGACACCCACCTCGATGCAGTCGCGAACCTGACCAACAACGGTCTGGCCGTCGGCATCCACATCGTGGTAGCAGTTCAGGTGCACTCCGAACTTGGCCGGGCGATGAACCAGAGCTTCAGCACCCGAGTCGACTTCAAGATGAACTCCCCGGAGCTGTCTGGGGTCAACAACAAACGGCTCGCCGAGGCGGTGCCCGACGATGTTCCCGGCCGCGGCCTGGACCTGGCCGAGGCGCTGCACATCATGATCGGCGCCCCCCGCTTGGACGACATCGAAGCCGTCGACGATGCTGGGCTGGCCGCGGCTATCGCCGAGGTCGCCGACCGCTGGCAGGGTCAGTCGGCGCGGCGGGTGCGCCGGCTGCCCGAACGTGTGGAGGCATCTTCTTTGGTGGTGCCGCCCGAGTGGACCGGATCGAAATGGTCGGTGCCGATCGGTATGTACGAAAAGGACCTCTCGACGGTCATGCTCGACATGCTCAGCGACCGTCACCTCAACATCTTTGGGCGCACCGGCGGCGGCAACGGCAGCGGCAAGACCCATCTGATCGCGGCGATCATGAAGTCGCTGATGGCCCGCTACAGCCCCGACGAAGTGAAGTTCATGGTCGTCGACCTGAAGTCCTCCCAGCTGCTCGACATCATCGACGAGCGCTACATCCTGAGCTGGCAGGGCTGGGAGACCGTGCCAGTGACCAACCCGGCGCCCGGCCAGCCGGGCACCACGCGGAAATCGGTGGCCCACAACGGTCTGATCCTCAACGCCACCGAACTCACAACGGCGGTGGAGGGGATCGCCAATGCGCTCGCGGGTCGCACACCGACGGAGAAGGTCGGCATGCAGGAACGTCGTGACCGGTCCTGGTGGAGCGGGCCGGAGGTCTTTGTGTTCGTCGACGACTACGCCATGGTCAACAGCGCGGCACCGCAGGCATTCGCGCCGCTGGCGCCCTACTGGGGCAACGCCCACTCGCTGGGCCTTCACGCCGTGGTGTCGTGCCCGATCGGGCTGGCCACCCGCGTGCTGGCGCAGTCCGGTTCCCTGCTCAAGATGAACAATGACGTCAACGGGGCCACACTGGTGATGGATGGCATCAAGGAGAACGGCCCCATCTTGGGGCTGCGGGTCCAGCCCCGTGTGACTGGCCGAGGTGTGCTCATCACGGCGGCGGGACAAGAGGTAATACAAACGCCAGTGGTAACTGAAATGGAAGACCCCGCGGGGGTACCAGGAGCCAACTGATCGGCAAAAGACCAGGTCGGGGCGCCTGTTGAGAAGGTGCACGGACCATGCAAATATCACGGTAGATTAGCTGGGGCAGGAAAGGGGATCACAAATGTTGCAGGTACAGCCCGAAGCCTTGCTTATGGGGGGCGCGTCTGTTCTGGGGCTTAGCGCCCAGCAGACAGCGGTCACCGCCGCGGCAATGCCCGTGGTGTCGGCACTGGTTCCGTCCGGAGTCGACGAAGTGTCGGTGATGGCGGCGGCGGCGTTCGGTGCCCAAGGTATCGAGTTCAGCGCCATGTCGGCCGAAGGCGCGGCGATGCTGACGCTGGCCGGTGAGGGCTTGACCGCGGTCGGGGCGGCCTACGAAGCCGGTGACGTCGCCGGTGCCACGCTGATCGTCTGATCCCCGGACTCGTCGGGGGTTCAACGGTATGTGGCATGGTTTCCCGCCCGAGGTCAACACCGGGCGGCTGATCGCCGGTGCGGGCGCCCAGCCCTACCTTCAGGCGGAGATCGGCTGGCAGACGCTGGCAGCCGACTTCACCGCCGCTACGACGGCGTTGCAAACACAGATCGCGGTGGTTTCGGGTGCGTGGCAGGGCATGGCCTCCACGCAGGCACAGGCGGCGTTCCAGCCATACCTGGCGTGGATGGGCACAGTGATCGCCATGGCCCAGCAGCGCGCGGCGGCAGCGGCCGCGCAGGCGTCGGCCTACTCGATGGCCGTGGCAACCACCCCCTCGCTGGGAGAGATCGCCGAGAATCACATCACCCACGCGGTGTTGCAGGCCACCAATTTCCTTGGTGTGAACACGGTTCCGATCGCCGTCAACGAGTTCCAATACTTCGTGGAGATGTGGAACCGCGCCGCAGGGGTCATGGAGAGCTACGCGTCGGCGACGGGGGTCAACACGACATTCCCACCGTTCCCCCCGGCCCCGCCCATCATGGCGGCCCCGGGCGCCCCGGAAGCGGGCCTGGCGGCGGTGTTGTCGCAGACCGCCGCCGCCCTGCCGGCGAGCATGGCGCGCAACGCGGTGCTGGCCTCACTGGGAGCGTCGAGCGTGGGGGAGAACGTCAAAGGCCGCGCACAGGCAGTCAGCCAGCTCAGCGGAATCGCGGGCAACACCGCAGCGTCGGCGGGCCAGCAGGGTGCCCAGCGCAGCGCCGAGGCAGCGGCCGCCGCGCCGATGGAATCGTCGCAGATGGCGACACAGATGTCGCAGATGGCCATGCAGGCGCCGCAGATGGCCGCGCAGCTGCCTCAGCAGGCCGGCCAGCTGCTCGGGCAGGGGCCCCAACAGTTCATGCAGATGGCGAGCCAGCCGCTGCAGCAACTCACCCAGCTGTTCAGTCAAGGCGCTGGCAGTGATCTTGCCAGCCAAGGCATTTCCAACGATGCGCTGATGTCGCACTTTGGTTCCGTTGACCAGATGGGGATGTATGGCACCAGCCCGGTCGGTTCGGCCGGCGGCGCCTACGGCGGGGCAGGGTTGCTCGGGTCGGGCGGCTCCGGTGCAACACTGCGATCTCCTGCAGGGTGGACCCCGCCGATTGCCGCAGCCCCGCAATCTGAGCTGGCGCCCTCTCGCGCCACCGTCGCCGGATCCGGTACCGGTGCGGTCGGCTCAGGCACCGGGATGATGGGCCCGATGGCCGGCGCGATGCGTGGTGTTGACGGGTCCATGGTGGCCGCCGACGAGCCAGAGGTCGATGAGCGACACGTGGTGGCCTCACTGGGCTTCGACACCATCGACTCGGGAGATGACGTCAGGGCATGGTGAGAGGAGGGGAGGAAGCTGGGGGTCCTCTTGCGTTCGCCGCAGGGATCGTTTTGGCTGGTAAGGACGGATTAGATGTTCCGCGTCGCTGCTGTTTCCGGCGCGGCCTTCAATGTCGAAGGTGAACCTCGTGAGACAGCAAGCGAGCATGACGCAACAACCAACCATTGATAAAGGGAGTGACAAGTGGCAATTCTGAGCACCGATACCGCGGTCCAGGCGGCCGTCGGCCAGGAGATCGGCAACATCGCTGCGGCGCAGAAGGGGCAGATTCAGGCGTTCCTCAGCGAGGTCCAGGCGCTGCAGGCCCAGTTCCAGGGCGAAGCGGGCATGGCCACCCAGGCCAAGGCCTCCCAGCTGCATGAGGTCGGTATCGCGTTGATGGCCGAGTTCGACAGCATTGCCGAGCGGGTCGGCCACGCGACGACCGGTTACATCAATTCCGACGCCGACGGCGCCAGCATCATCGGTAGCAGCGCCGGCGCGGCGTTCTGATCGGCCGAGACCACCTCACAACGAGACTGTAGGAGAGAGCAGATGACACAGCAGGTTTGGAACTTCGCCACCATCCACGCGACGATCGGCACGCTTCGTGGGAACGCCTCGACCATTCAGGCGGGCAACGAGCAGGCCGAGGCCGCCCTGGGCAAGGGTGTCGCCGCCTGGCAGGGCGAGGCCTCGGAGATGTGGGCGATGGAGCAGCAGAAGCTCAACAGCCGTGGCGAAGAGTTCAAGATCGCCGTCGATCAGTACCTCGCGGCGGTCGAGGAGGCCACCCACGGCCAGGAGAACATCGAGAAGGTGAACATGGCGTCGTTCGGCTGACACCATCACCAACTCGGAAATATAGCGGTACGGGTATAAGAATCCCGTGCCGCTATGTTTTTGCGCAGGTCACGATGGTGTTTTATTCATTCATTGGCGGTGTTAGGGTCAATTCATGAGCAATCCACAAGACCCGTATGGCGGCGTTTTCGAACAGGGCCCGCCAGCCGGCGGGGCGCCCCATCGGCGACCCCCTGCCGCCGAGCCGCCGCCCGCGCCCGCTCCGCCACCACGTCCAGCTGAACAGTTTCACGGTGACCCTCCGGACTGGCCGACGGAGGTCCATCCTGCTGTGGACGGTCCGCCGCCGCGGCACCAATCCGCTCCGCACAGAAGCTATGCACCGCAAGACTTCCCACCACCGCAGCCTCAGTACCGGCCCACCCCAGGCTTGGTCGAGCCGCGTCGTGGAGGGCACTACGCAGGCGGGGATGCCCTGCCGGTTCCCGCCCGTCAGCCGGCCACCGTAGAGGGATCTGTCGGGCTGGACCGTCTCGACGTACGTCGCCGCAAGGTTCCACCAAAAGCGGGATGGCGGCGAACCCTGCACACGCTGACGCGAATCAACCTCGGTCCTGGCAAAGACGAATCCTATGAAATTGGGCTGGTTGAAAATGTTCAGCGCCCCATTCGAACCACATTCACCGTGGCTGTGATCGGACTCAAAGGCGGCGTCGGAAAAACGGTCGTCTCCGAGGGGCTGGGATCCACACTCGGGTTGCACCGAGGCGATCGGGTGATCGCGATGGACGCCGACCCCGACGGGGGCAACCTCATCATGCGCCACGGCGTGGAGAATCAGCTGTCCATCCACGACCTCGTCGATGACACCTCGGTGGTCCGCTACCACGACGTGCGGGCTCACACGTCGCAGAATGGCAAGACCCGCCTCGAAGTGCTGGCCGGACCTGACTACGCCGGCAGCGACCGCGTAATCGACACCGGCGACTTCCAGAAGGCGCTGGGCATCCTGCAAGAGCACTACGCAGTGGTCGTGGTGGACTGCGGGATCGGACTCAAGACCGAACTGATCCGATCGGTGCTGGCTGAGGCCGGGGCGGTGGTGGTGGTGACCAGCGCCTCGATCGACGCGATGCACGAAACCCGCGACGCGTTGGCCTGGCTGCGGCACGCCGGCTACCAGCGCTTGCTTGACACCGCGGTGCTGGCGATCAATCGAACCGAGGCCGGGCGGCCCAATGTTGATGTCGCGCAAGCGATCGAGCAGTTCTCCCGGGAGATCCGACCCGATCGGATCTTCGAGCTGCCCTTTGACCGGCACCTGCACGAAGGCAAAGAGATCACCTTGGAGCTGCTGAACAAAAAGACCCGCCGCCGCTACCTGGAGATCGCCGCGGCGCTGTCGGACCTGTATCCGCGGACCGTGAACTGACTGAGCTCCACAACGATGCAAGCTCGACACAGTGGCGCCGCAGGGGGCCGGCGCGAACAGGAGGGGCGGTAGTGGTTGCCACACCAGGAGCTGCCTTGTCGCGGGTAGCGGTGAGATACGACACGACGCAAAAGGATCTTGTCCTGCCGTCGTCAGTGCCGATCGGGGAGTTCATCACCGACGTCATCGACGCGCTTGCCGAAGATGCCGACATCGAGTCGCCCCGCGACGGGCACTGGACGCTGGCACGCATGGACGGGGCCATCAAACCCGATCAGACACTCAACGACGCCCGAGTGCTCGACGGGGCAATCCTCGAACTGCGCTCGGTCGCATCGACCGAGCGCTATCGGCCCGTGATCGAAGACGTCGTCGACGCGGTATCAGAAGCGGCCGCGCAGGCCGCCCGACCTTTCGACGCCGCCGCCGCGCGCCGTGCCGGGCTCGCCGGTCTGGTTGCCGGTGGAGTGGCGCTGTGCGCAGGCCAGTGGGCGCTGTGGTGGGCCAACGGATTCAGCTGGATATGGATGGCAGTGGGTCTGGTCGGGGCCGCGGCCGCACTGATCGGGATGACCTCGGCGACGCTGCGGTATCGATCCCCGGATGCCTCGACGGCCTGGGCGGTGGTCTGGGTGGTCGCGGCCGCGGCGATCGGCCAGGTCGTTCCGGTGTCGCAGCGCACCGCCGTTCCTGGCGTGGCGCACCTGCTGATCAGCGCTGTCGGGATGGGCATCGCCGCACTATGTGCGCTGCTGATCACCCGCCGGCACCTGGCCGCCTACAGTTCAGTGATCGCGATGGCCGCCGCCGCAGCACTGACCTGCGTGGTGGTCGAGTACACCGAGTTGGCCCCCTCGGCGATCGCAGCAGGCGCCGTACTGGTCGGGCTTATCGGCCTGCTCCAAGTGCCGCGAACGGCGCTGGGTTTGGCGCGAATCACCCTGCCGCCGGTACTCGCGCCAGGCCAAGAAGACATCGAGGTCGGCAGCGGCGTGGACGCCGACGAACTGGAAACACTGCGCCTGCGCGCCCAGCGCGCCGTCCAACTGACCTCGGGGCTGATGGTGGCCACCGTGGCGGTGGTGTCCGTGGCAGCCGCGGTGGTCTTCGATCCGAGTTCCTACTACGTCAGGCAAATGATCGGGATCGCGGTCTGCGTGGTGCTGGTCCTCGTCATCCGCGGGCGCACCATGCCCAACCAGATCCAGGCGTACGCGATGTTCAGCGGCGCGGTGGCGGTGATCATTGGGGTCGCCGCCAGAGCCTTGCTTGCCTGGCCCTCAGGGGTAGCGCCGATCGTGGTCATGGCGGCGGTAGCCGCAGTGACTGTGGGGCTGAGCGTAATCGCGATCGTGGTGCCGGGCCGCTCGGTCAATCCGCGGGTGAGCCGGTGGGTGCAGTGGTTGGGCAACGCCGCGCTGGGTGTGGCGTTCCCCCTGTGCTTTTGGGTGATGGGCGTCTACGCCACGCTTCGAGATCTGAGCCTGGGATGAGCGCAGATTCGCTCGGGAATTGGCTCTGGCGGCCCGTGGCCATCGCTGCGGTCGCGATACTGGTCGCGGTGATCGGCCCGGCCGCGCCAGCGGCGGCGCTGACCCCGCCCAGCGTCGATGCCGCCGCGGTGCCGCCGGACACGACCGGCCCTGAGGTTCCCATGGCCCAGCCTGTGGCCTGCCAAACCCCCGGCGTGCTGCCGGGCAGTAACTTCGCCGACCCGCCGCCCGGGTGGCGGCTTCTCAATCTTGATGCGGTGCGGCCGTTTGCCACCGGCGCCGGAATCACCGTGGCGGTCATCGACACCGGTGTCACCCCGAACTTCCGGCTGCCCAACCTAAGGCCCGGCGGCGATTACGTCACCGATGGTGATGGGTTATCCGACTGCGACGGGCACGGCACCCTGGTCGCTGGGATCATCGGTGCCTCACCGCATCCCGGCGACGGCTTCGCCGGGGTTGCCCCCGATGCCGCACTGATCAGCATCCGGCAATCCTCCACGCATTTCAGCCCCGAGCGCGCGGCCCCGCCGGGGGACGACCCGAATGCCTCCGAGACCGCGATGGATCTGCGGGCGATGGCGCGGGCGGTGGTACACGCGGTCAACTTGGGGGCTCAGGTCATCAACATCTCGATGGTGTCGTGCATGAAGGCTGTTCGTCACGCCGATGACCGGGAGCTGGGTGCCGCGCTGCGGTGGGCGGCCACCGAACGCAATGTCGTGGTTGTCGTCGCCGCGGGCAACACCGGCGGGGACTGCACCCAGAATCCGGCGCCGCCGGCAGGAGATCCAGATAGTTGGGACAACGTGGTCACCATCGCGTCGCCGGCCTGGTGGGCCGACTACGTCCTGGCGGTCGGGTCGGTCAACGGTGACGGCGCGCCGTCGACGACAACCCTGCAGGGCCCGTGGATGGATCTGGCGGCACCGGGCGAGCTGATCACCAGCATCGGCAACTATCCCGATGGGCGGCTGGTCAACGGAGTGCCCGGTCAGGACGGTGTGCTGGTGCCGATCTTCGGTGATTCCTACTCGGCGGCCTACGTCTCCGGGGTGGCGGCGCTGGTCCGCCAGAAATACCCCGAGCTCAACGCTTTCCAAGTGATGAATCGACTGAAGGCCACTGCGCGGGCTGCTCCGACCACCCCGGATCCGGCATTGGGATGGGGAGTGTTAGACCCGTTGGCGGCCTTGACGTGGAATGTCGCCGATCCGGTGCCGACGCGGCCGGTGAACGAGGTGATCGTCCCGCAACCGCCCCCGCCACCGCCGGACATGGCGCCACGCCAAGTCGCGACCTACACACTGCTGGGTGTGGTGGCGCTCGGTGTCGCTGTTGTGGGCGTGGTGTTCGCGCTGCGGAGGAAGCAGAGCCGATGAACAGTGGGAGCGGCCGTTTACAAACGGGTGCAGCATCGGGGTTCACCAAGCCGCCGGTGTGGGGAATGCGGTGGACGCTGTGGCGGACCATCACCGTGCTGGTGGTGTCAGTGGGCTGGGTGGCGGCCACCGTGGGGAGACTGCATCCGGTGTGGGTCGCGCTTCCGGTGGTCGTTCTGGCGCTGTTGGCGTTCAGCACCGTCTACCACGTCACGCTGACACGGTGGGTCCAGCGCAGATGGACTTGGTGGCGGCGCCGTCGTGCCGCCACCCCGCCGCAGTGGCCCGCAGCCCTGGATGTACCCACCGGTGGGGTGCCGATCGGTGTGGTCTCGGAGAACGAGACACTGACCATGATGGTCGAGCTACGGCCTGATCCGATAGCGCCCAGCGTGGTCACCGACACCGAGGAACGCACAATCAACACGATCAGCATCGCGATGTTGACCGAGATGATGAACGTGCTCGACGTCGAGCTCGACTCGATCGACCTTCTCGGCGACGGGTTTCGGGCCGTCGGTGGATTCTCCGATCTCTACCAACAGATGACGGGCCCCACCCCAGCTGCAGCGGCGCGGTCGAACTGGATCGTGCTAAGGATGCGCCTTTACGAGAACTTGGCAGCGATCGATCGCCGTGGCAGGGACATCGAATCCGCGCACCGGGTCGCCGCCACGACATGCCTTCGTGCGGCCGACATGCTGGCGGCCAAGGGGATCGACGCTGTCCCGGCAAGCGCGGCGCAGATCGATGCGGTCAACGCGGCACTGCACGACGACACACCGACTGTTGATCACTGGTCACACATGGAGAGTCGTCAGGGGTACGCCAGCGTGTACTACGCCGATCCCGCGCATATCAGCGTCGATTCGCCGCAGTGGTGGACATGGACGTTGGCGCAAAGAACATCCACGCTGATCCGGCTTAGCCGCGCTGGCGGTGACACCGTGAACATCGCCGCACTGGTGCGCTATCGCACCGCTGCCCGTCCGACGGCGCCACCGGTGTCGCGGCTGGGCCCGCTCTACGGCGTGCAACCGGCGATGTGGCGTCAGTTCCGGATCGGGTACTTGCCCTTCGAGGCGCCCATCCCGTCGACCCTGCTGACCGGCGCGGATCCGGTGATTCCGTTCGGGCCGACCGGGCCCGTCATCGGATCCATCGGCGACCCGCGGGACAAGGCTTCGGTGCACCTACCGCTGGCGGGGCCGATCACCGTCCTGTGCCAGACTCCACTGCTGCTGCGGCAGGTGGCCCTGCGCGCCAGTGTGACCGGACGTCCCCTGGTCGTGGTGACCGATCGCGCAGCGCAGTGGGAATCGATTGTGGCGGTGGCCGCGTCAGGGGCAGTGGTCGGGTCCATCCCGGAATCGCTGCCCGATAACGCACTTCTGGTGCTCGACACTGATGACGAATGGCCGGCCACGCTTCCGCGGGTCACGGTGCTGACCAACGATGAGGCCTGCGACGCTGACGTCGAGCTCGTCGACGCCGACGCGGAGAACTCCTTCACCCTGCAAACCCGTACCGGACTGAGCGCCCGCGTGCGAGCCAAACCCACCCACGAGGAACGCCGCCTGCTCGGAGTCAATCCGCCGTCAGCGCCGCGCGCGGCCACCCGGGGCGCGGAGCCGGAACTGGCCCGCCCGACACGGGGCGTCCGTCCCGATCTCAATCCGACGGGCGTCAGGGCGCAGCCGGCGGGCCAGCCGCGCTGGCCCGCCGACACGAGCGCACCGGCCGCCACCGACCATGCGGCCGCAACCGCCGGCCCAGACCTACCCGGTGTGCGCTACCAGCGCGGTGGTGAGACCGAACAGAATCGGCCGACCGCCGCGGTACCGGGCGGTGATACGGCGCCGCGTCGCAAACCGCCGCCGCCCCCGCCCCCGCCTCCTGCGCGTCGGGGCAACGGCCAAGGGCCTGGAGCGCAGCCCCCGCCACCAGTGCGGCACCTTCGACCGGTCGGATCCCCGCCGCGAGGATCCTCGCCAGGGCGGCATCGCAGCGACGACAAACCGGCACCACCGCCCCCGCCTCCGCCGCCATCGCCGCGTCGTCAGGGACCAGGCGGTGCGCCACCCCCGCCAGAACCGCGACGATAAGGGGCATCCACGAATGGCCAAGAAGGTAACGGTCGAACTCGTCGACGACATCACTGACGAGCCCGGGGCCAGGACCATCCACTTCGGCCTGGACGGCGTGGACTACGAGATCGACCTGATCGACGACCGGCCCCTGCGTGAAGCCCTGAAGCCCTATATGCGGAGGGGCCGGCGCGTCGGCGGCTCGGCCAAGGAACGCGCCACCCCCCGCGGAAGGTCGGATTCCACTCTGATTCGCCAATGGGCCCGCGACCACGGCCACGAGGTTCCCGAGCGGGGCCGGCTTCCTAAGGCCACGATCCGCGCCTACGACGAATTCCGGCGCCAGGCCCGCGACATCGAGTGACGGGTGTGGCTATCGCCTTTGGTCCCGCCAGCGAAGTGAACGAAGTGTCGACGCTGGTTGCGGCCTGGTCAGGCGGTGGTTCCGGGAGGGCGTTTACGGGCCCGCTGGTAGGCCTGCTGGTAGTCCTCCGTGGATACGCCTAGCAGCTCCGCCAACTTGGTCGCGGTGGCTTCGGTGAGTCCAATGTCGGCGCGCTCGATCCCTCGTAGCGTGGTGGTGGCGATACCGGCCGCGGCGGCGAGTTGCGGTTGAGTGAGTCCGCGGATGACGCGCCAATCACCGGGAAAACGCTCATCGACCGGTACGGTCACGACCAGCTCAATCGGGGCATCGAGAATGGCCATGACACGAGCCAGGAGGTCGACCTGAGGCGTGCCGCGGCCTGCTTCCCAGGAATGGACAGTCGACTGGCCGACGTCGGCGAGGCGCGCGAGATCAGACACGGTGAACTGGCGGTCCCGCCTCACTTCGGCGAACCGCTGTGCATTGAACCCACGCAGCACCCGCCTGGTCATACGCGGGTCCGATTGGCGGTCATAACTAGATAGGTTCACTGACGCGATATCCAAATGGTCAACTGTGCTGTCATAGACTAGAGTCTTAACACGTCCTGCCGTGCTTAAACCCCGCCGAGACGTCAGGCATCGACGAGACAACTGACCCTTGCGCGGCGGCATCACCAACGTCGGCAACGCTGGGTCCCAGATCCCGCCGAGGACGAACGTCCTCACCATCGGGCCATCCACCTCACCTGCGGCAGGTGGTCTTGAAAACAGGGTGGCCACCGACAACGGTTAGTAATCATGGAAGACCGCCGCAACGGCCACAACGCGAAAGAGGCAGCTGCCAAAGGCATTCCGGTGGCCGCCCAAGGATGTGGCACCGCGGAGCCGGGCCCTGGTGCACCCGAGCGGGAGCTGCGAATCTCACCAACCGCAGTGCGCGTCGCGTGCATCGTTGCAGTCCTGATCACCGCAGTCGTCGCGGCCGCGAGCTTCGTGCTCAGCTTCGCCTCTCTGGCCGATCTCGCGCAACGTTCCGGATATCCGGCCGAGCTGGCCAAACTGTGGCCCGTCATCGTCGACCTCACCATCGTTCTGGCCACCGTCGCCGTCATCGTCCTAGGCCCGGCTGGCGTCGGTAGCCGCGCCCACCGCCGCTACTTCTGGGCAGTGCTGGCAATCTCGGCGATCATCAGCATCGGCGGCAACGCCCTGCACGGCTACCTCCCGCCCGACACAGCACTGTGGCCCTGGTTGGCCGCCTGCATCGCCGCGGTCGCTCCGCTGAGTCTTCTGGCCACCGTGCACGGAGCCGCTACCATGCTGCGCATCTCAGCCTTCGTTTCACGACGCGCCCCGGCCGCCGACGCCTCCGTGGACACCCCCACCGCGGAGGCGCCCATCGCGGAGGCTCAAGACACCCCCGTCAGAGTGGGTGTCTTGAGCCCCGCCCCCGTCAGAAAGCAGCGAAGAATCCCCGTGCTCGACCTCGAAGAACCCGTCGTCGAGCCACCCTCCGACCCGATCCGTGCCGCCGCCGCGCCCGGACCGCAGGCGGACCGTCGCGCCGGCGCGGCCATCGACACGGTCGAGCCCACAACTGGGCCCAGCGCGGCCGCTGCGGCGCCTGAGGTATCGACCGGGTGGATGCAAGTTGCCGCATCCCTCGTCCGAGACGGGGCGACACAGAAGTCCGTAGACCAGACGGCGCAGGTCCTCGAACTGTGGGACCAAAAGGTCCCTTTCACCGTGATCGCCCGCCAGACCGAATTGCACCACAGCACCGTGAGATCCATCATCGAGGCGGCCCGACGACTCCTCGACGGCGCCGAAGGCGGGGCCCGGGCATGAACAGGCCCCGGCCCCAGCAGCCCGCCAGCGGCGCACCCCCGACCACGCACCCACGCGACATCGACGCCGCAGACGACCTGCAACTGGCCGGGAGGTTGCGCTGTGGAGCTTGACCTGTGGCCGCGCCAGCATGACTTGCCGCCACGATGGGACGGCCTGCCCGTCGAATGGGGCAGCTGGTCGGACACCGCCGACATCATCATCTGCCCGCCTCCGCCACGACGCCCCAAATGCGTGCGCTGCGGAAGCCACCAAGATCCCCACATGAATCTCGGCAGGGTCTGGACCGAACCAGGCATGGTCCGCGCGATTCGCCGGGCCCAGCTGTCCAATGGACGGCACCTCGTGGCCCACCTCGCCGCGTTCCGCTGTCCCGACTGCGAACACGACCACGTGATCGACCTCGTCAACGACCAAGCGTGGGATCTGGACACCACCGACTACACCGACGACGGCTCCTACGACGTCGCCGCCGGCCGAGGCTAGCGAGCCCGTCGTGACCGTTGTCCAGCTCGACCTGTTCGGCGAGATCGAAGCCGCCGAGCACGCAGACGCTGCAGCCCGAGACAACGCGGCGATGCAGGCCGCTACGTTCCTCGTCGAGACACCGTGGCCAGACCTATTGATCGCTTATCCGTAACGAACCTTGAAGATAAGGCTCTTTGAGCAGTTCTAGACGATGAATACATGTGTAAGCCCGGATGAGAATCGGGTCTTGCTTGTTGCACATGTAACCGACGGCATTGCCGCTGCGTACCGTCTCGTTGTTTGCCGACATCGAAGATTCGAGACACTCGCTATCTCTACGTCTGAGACTGGTCAATCTTGTGTAGATATCGCACAATCGATCCCCCGGAAGGGGGACGAAGGCGCGCTGCGGTCTTGTTTCGCCATCAGCGGGGGCAATCGAGTGTTTTGACGACGGTTGCCGGTACGCCGGCGACCAGTGTCCGCGGGGGAACGTTGCGGGTGACGACGGCGCCGGCTCCAACAATGGCATCATCGCCCACGGTCACACCTTGCATGACCAGCGCGGACGTACCAACCCACACGTTCCGTCCGATAGCGATTGGCGCGGAAGTGATCCCGACTCGTCTCTCAGTGGGGTCTAGCGGGTGCCCCGAGGTGATGAGACTGACGTTC
Source organism: Mycobacterium sp. smrl_JER01 (assembly GCF_048513595.2). NCBI lineage: Bacteria > Bacillati > Actinomycetota > Actinomycetes > Mycobacteriales > Mycobacteriaceae > Mycobacterium > Mycobacterium sp. smrl_JER01. Next base: position 133,890 of record NZ_JBLXXK020000002.1, read on the forward strand.
GGGCCGAGCATGACGTCATCTCCGATATCGATCCCGCCGATGTCGTTGAAACGGCAATTCTGGTTGACGAACACATTCCTGCCGACGCGGATGTTGATTCCGTGGTCTGAGTAGACCGGCGGGATGAGATGGAACTTCTCATCGACAGTTTGTCCCGTGAGCCTGCTCCAGCCCTGGCGGATGGCCTTCTGATCTGCGTATTCGAGCGTACTTAGTTCCGCGGTGAGCCGGATTGCACGCTGCACCGTCTGCGCAAAGTCCATCATCGTCCTCTCGAATGAACAACCTCTAGGTGTGAGCATTGAGCAGAACTCGGGCCCTGACCCCAGGTGTTGGACACGCTGAATCCCGCAAGATTGGCGGGGGAAGCGAGATGATCGACACCGATGGCAAGGAAAAATTATCCCGAAGAGTTCAAACGAGACGCGGTAGCGCTGTACCGGGATACCGAGGGCGCGACGGTCACCGAGATTGCCGCCGAGCTCGGTATCAGTGGGGTGACGTTATCGGCGTGGTGCAAAGCGGCCGGGGTGCCGATCCGGCACCGCAACCTGACTCCGGCAGGACAGCCGGCGCCGGGTGCGGAAACCCCTGATCAGGAGCTGGCCCGGCTCCGAGCCGAGGTGCAGCAGCTGCGTGCCACACAGACTCGGTTGTCGACCGAGCGTGACATTCTGCGGTCGGCGGCCAAATATTTCGCCGGGGAGACGAACTGGTGAGCCGCTTTCAGTTCGTCGCCGACCACCTCGACGCCTATCCGGTGAAGTGGCTGTGCGCGGTCGTCGAGGTCGCGCGTTCCTCGTTTTATGCCTGGTTGGCCGGCGCTGGCGGCCGTGCTGCGCGTCAGGCCGCGGACGAGGCACTCGAGGCGCGTATCCGCACTGTGCACGATGCGGATAGCACCTATGGTGCGCCGCGGATCACCGCTGAGCTCAACGACGGTGTCCCCGACCAGGAGCGGGTCAACCACAAGCGGGTGGCACGGGTGATGCGCACCGCCGGGATTGCCGGCTACCGCCGCCGACGACGGGTGAAGACCACGACGCCGGATCCGGCGAACCAGAAGGTTCCGGACCTGCTCGGCCGGGATTTCACCGCAGCGACACCGAATGAAAAGTATGTCGGAGACATCACCTACCTACCGTTGGCGACCGGGTCGAATCTGTATCTGGCGACGGTGATCGACTGCTTCTCCGGCCGAGTCGCCGGGTGGGCGATCGCTGAGCATATGCGCACCGAACTGGTCGAAGATGCACTCAAAGCCGCCGAGGCGCTGCGCGGCTCGCTGGCCGGTGCAGTGTTCCATTCCGATCACGGAAGTCAGTACACCTCAACCGATTTCGCCGAACTCTGCGCAGATCTGGGCGTCGTCCAGTCTATGGGCGGGGTGGGGTCAAGTGCCGACAACGCACTCGCTGAGTCGTTCAACGCCTCCCTCAAACGCGAGATCCTGCAGGACCGCAGCAACTGGCCCGACGCGCCCACCTGCCGCCGCGAAGTGTTCTGCTGGCTGGTCCGCTACAACCTGAAACGGAGGCACTCCCGCTGCGCCTATTCCAGCCCGGCCAGCTACGAAAACACCCACACATCCACTACGCTGCCACAAGCCGCGTAACCACAAATCCCGTGTCCACTACACGGGGGCAAGGCCCCTCAAACCAACAGCTGAGTTCAAACAACTCGTCAGGCGGCGAGCTACAACCACAAGTTGTACATCTAGGGTGGATCTGTGGATGTGGAGTCTGTCCGGACATTCGTGCTGGCTGCCGACGGTGTTGTGCGTCGTCGACGGTGACCATGTCGGCGTCACCGATGGTGGTGATGATGCTGTGATGAGAACGGCCCCGCTCGGTGTGGTGAGCGGGGCCGTGGTGGTCTCGGTGACGGAATCGTCGCCGCGGTGATGCAGTTGTGGTCGTGGTGGTGGGAGTTTCGTTCAGTCTGAAGCTGTTTCGCTGATCGCGATGCGGGCAGCTTTCTCCCCGACGATGGAATGACCGGCAGCGAACGCGGCCGTCAACGCGTGCAAGGCGAGGTTGTTGACCGCGCGGGGGTGCCCGCGCGAGGCGTTGTGAATCAGTGTGACGGCGTCGTCGGCGAACAGGGTGTCGGAGCGGCCGGCGATCTTGGTGTGGTGGCTGATGTAGTCAGCGGTGTCGGCCGGGCTCATCCCAGGCAGGGCGTAGCGCACCGCGATGCGCTGATCCAGGGCGGCCAAGACACCCAGGCGCAGCCGATGCCGCAGGGTCGGTTGGCCGACCAGCACGACCGCGAACGGGGATCCGGAGTCCATGTCGTGGTTAGTGAGAAGTCGGATCGCTTCGAGTTGATGGTTGTCGAGCAGGTGTGCTTCATCGACCACCAGCACTGGGTTGCGGCCCCGTTCGGCGTGTTCAGCGGCCAGGGCCTCGGCGGCCTGAGGAGCGAGGCGGGCGGTGTGAAAGACCGGGGTGTGCCCAAGGGCGGCCACGATGTGGGTGAGCATGCCGCGAACGCCGATGGTGGGGTTGGCCAGGTAGATGATGACGTGGCGAGCCGGGTCCAGGGCGGTGGCGGCGGCGCGGATGGCCACCGTCTTGCCGGCGCCGACTTCGCCGGTGATGACCCCGATGGCGCACTGATTGACACACCAGCTGATCCGGGCGATGGCTTCACTGTGGCCGGGGTGGCGGTGCAGCATCGACGGAGCCAGGTTGCGCCCGAACGGCATCCGACTGAACCCCCAATGTGACTGCAGCCGTTCAATACTCATGCCGACATCCCATCTTCATGGGCAGCGCTGTCGGAGCCGAGGTCGGTGATGGAGAGCTGGCCGGGAATCTGACCGTCTTGTTCAGCTGTGCCGATCGTGGTCTGACCGTCCGCTCCGTAGAGGGCGTGGTAGCCGATACGTTCGTCATGGCGCAGCTGCTCATGATGGGCCGCGGCGGTCAGCGCAAGGTAGTCAATCCCCGTCGCCGGTGTCGGATCGTCACGGGTTTCAGGTCGGGCTTTCGGGTGGGCGTGGCGGGTGATGGTGTGAGCGACCGCGGCACCGAAACTCTGGTCGCGGTAGCGGACCTCGATGGACTCCAGATCGAAGGGACTGAACACCAGCTCCACCCTGCGCCCGGCCAAGGCGGGATCAACTCGGTAGGTGTTGGAATGCAGCGAGACCGTGGCGGTCTTGGTGACCACCCGAAACTCCGACCACAAGAACGCCTCGGTCAGATCCGCCGCGGTCGGCAATGCCGGCGACCCGCCGAGGCGGTCCCAGCCGTCCTCCCACCGATCCAGCGGGGACTGTCCAGTTTCGGAGTGGGTGCGGCGGTGATACTCGGTTTCGGTCCAGGCCATGAACAGTCGGTTGAGCTCCAACAGAGCCCCACGGTGGTCCACCCCCGCGGCGGTAAGGTCCTCGGCGCTGGTGTCGGTGACTTCAACGAGGAACTGGTCGCGCACGGTGCGGAAGAACCGCTCGATCTTGCCGCGGCCCTGCGGGCGCCCGGGTGCTGAATGCACCAATCGGATCCCGAGTTTCGCGCATGCCCGCAACAGCCACGCATCCACAAAGGCTGAACCGTTGTCGACATAGATCGAGGCGGGAACGCCGCGGGCCGCCAACGCCGGCTTCAGGGCGGCGGCCAGGCGCACAGTGTCTTCAGCGAACCCGAAGCGGTGCCCGACCACCAGCCGAGAGTGGTCGTCGAGGAAGGCGAACAAGTAGGTTTTGCGGTCTCCGACCCGCGGGCCGTGCAGGGCATCGCCGACCCACAGTTCGTTGGGATCAGCGGCTTCGAATCGGCCGAACACCTCGCCTGGCTGACCGGCGGTCGGGCCCATCAACTCACACCGGTGGAAGTGGCGCAGCAGCGTCGACTCCGAGGGCGCCCACCCCGTCGCGGTCCGCAGGATCCGGGCCACCTGAGCCACGGTGCGGGCCGGGTTCTCCCGCTTCAGTGAGACCGCCAGCTCCAACACCTGGGTGTCGGTGCGGGTGCCCAGCCGCCGCGGCTCAGGCACCAGCGCTTCGAACCCGCCCGTCCGGTAGCGGCGGATCCAACGGTCCAGCGTCGCCCGCGCCACCTGCACCTGGGCGCCGAACGGATCGATATGCCGGCGATCAGCGATCTCGCGGACCAGTTTCCCGCGCTGCTTGGTCGACAGCCCTTGCTCGAGGGCGGGGCAGATCAGCTGATACCGAAACAGCCCGATCGCCTGGGCCCGTTCCCGACGTTTGTGGTCCTCCAACGACACCGCCACGTTCTCCTCACACTGTTGACGGCCCGGCCCGAAACCGATTGTCGGGCAGGTGCCTTGGCGAGGATCACCGATCACGTGAGCCCCACGTCAGGGGCAACTGGTGTTGCTCAGATGCGCCGGGCAGCCGGCGGCCAGCACGGCGCCAACAACCTGCCGCCGCTGACCGCCACCATCACCAGCGGTGGCGTCATCACGCCCAGCACCCCAGCCGGGCCGAACCGCGCACCGATCGCCGCGGCGGCGGTGGCGATCGCGGCCACCAGGTCACTCCAGCCGCAGCCAGACCCATCTGGGATTGCCACGTCGATCCCGGTGCCCACCGCGACCTGGAGGAACCACGCCCGCATCGACTCGACACGCCCGGTCACCCGGCGCAGCCATCCCCGCACCGTGCTCGCCGGCACCCCCAGGTTCTCTGCGATTCGGCGATGCCCCCAACCACGGGACCGCAAGACCAGCGCGTTCCAAATAGTCTGTGCGCCATACCCCCTGCGCAACAGTGCCATCACTGGCAGCAACACGTGTGTGACTCGGCATGACCGGCATCGAGCCCGCCGCGGACGCACCGGGCCGGTGACGCCGTGGACACGGCGGACACGGGCGAAACCCCAGCAGGCCAATACGCCGTCGGGGCAGGACGGGCAGTCCATCTGCCCGGACGCCAGCCGGGACTCGACGTGAACGAGATCAGCCTCTACCGTCACCATGAGTGCCTCCGTGCACTACAGCGCGGCACCCTGCGAGCCCGCCAAGACTTCAGCGGGGTGCCGCGCGACCCATCAGTACGTCCTCACCCTGACGGTGCACACCAACACCAGCAACTCCGCAACAATCCGGGCCTCCAGATCGGCAACCTCAACGACGATCCACTACCCCATGGTCGTCATCCCGAAAGACGGCCAACAGTCAGAGACCACCCGGTGACCGCGTTCTATGCGGTGGTCTGGCAGAACCGGATCGTGTTGGAGAACGGGTCGATGACTTCCATGGTGGGTCCGCCTGGTGAGTCGGCTTCGATGCCGGGGTTCATGCGGTCATATCCGGTGGCGTGGAGTTCTTTGTGTAGCGCCGCGACGTCACTGATTGGTACCCATACGGTCGAGCCCGGGGTGCCGTCGCCGTGGTGTTCAGAGAGGTCGAGTACGAACCGGTCGCGGCGCAGCCGCATGTAGAGGATTGATTGCGCGTACTCGAAGCGGTGTTCCCATTCGATGGTGAAATGCAGGTAGTCGATGTAGAACTCGCGTGCCCGGGTTTCATCGAGGCTACGGAGGACGGGCACGGGTGCGCTCATGCCCTGGCGGGTTGGGAGCCCCGCAGCTGCGGTGTTCCAGTCCCGGAAACCGAGCTGCTGGGCCACGATTTCCAAAGCCTTGGAGTGCGTCAGATTGGCGGCGGGTAGTTGGTCCCGGAGTATGCGTGCGGCGCGCTTGGCGTCGTCAAGGGTCAGATCCATCACTTCACCTACGTTTCCGATGCCGGTGTGCGATCAGTGCCCGCGTTGCTGATTGTCCAGGCACCGTGTGCTCGTAGACGAGTGTGGTGGTGACCGAGCCGGATGCGTTCACCTCACCAATTTTTTGGCGCGGGCGGCGGGTCGCATCGAACCCATACAGTGACGTTACTGACTGCCAGCAACGGATTCAATCCCTGATTGATGACAGGGCATAGGCGTGTACTGGGGCACCGTGACCCGAGCCAGAATCTGATCGACATCAATTCTCTAGAACTGAACGCAGCGGGTGAAACCTGGCGATGGCGTCGATGACTGCGGCTCCCATGGCAGGGCTGCCGGTGTGACCGGAGTCCTCGATGATCCTTAGGTCGGCGTCCGGCCACGCCTGAGCGAGTTCCCATGCGGTGAGCAGCGGGCCTGACAGGTCGAGACGCCCGTGGATCAAGACTCCGGGGATTCCTTTCAGGCGGTGGGCGTCTCGCAGTAACTGACCGTCATCAAGCCACGCGCGATGGGCAAAGTAGTGCGTGCAAATTCGCACGAACGCCAGCTTCGCTACGTCCGGTTTCGCACCGTACTGACCGGGACTGCCCAAGCTTTCGTGGGCAATGACGGCGTCTTCCCATGCGCACCAGTTGTGTGCAGCCTGCTCCCGCACGGCGACGTTCGTGTTCTCCATCAGCTGCCGGTAGGCCTCGACGAGGTTCCCGTCGCGGTCGCGCTCGGGTGCCCCCGCGCGAAACCGTTCCCATTCGACGGGGAAGAGCAGACGCAGTCCGCCATAGAGCCAGTCGATCTCCTGAGATCGGGTCATGGTCACTCCGACCAGGACGATTCCGATCACCCGATCGGGGTGGCGTTGGGCGTAGGCCAGGATCAGCGTCGACGCCCAGGAGCCTCCGTAGAGCAGCCACCGGTCGATACCAAGGTGCTCACGCAAGGTTTCCATGTCGGCGAGCAAGTGTTCGGTGGTGTTGTGCGCCATGTCGGTCGCCGGGTTACTGGCGTGGGGCTTGCTGTCACCGCATCCGCGCTGATCAAACAGCACGATCTGAAATCCCTCGGGATCGAACCCCTTGTGGGCGCCACGCGGCCTACCCGATCCCGGTCCGCCGTGCACGACCAGCGCCGGTCGACCATTGGGGTTGCCCCTGGTCTCCCAGTACACAAGGTTGCAGTCCCCCACGTCGAGAAGCCCATGGTTATACACCTGCGATTCGGGAAACGGTCGGTCCTCAGACACAACCGACCACGCTACCGGCGGCCCAATGCACCGCAGCCGTGAAGAACCGAGACGGGATGTGATCGACCTCAAATCTCTACAAACGTGACAGGCTTCTGGGCCAGCAAACATCTGTTCAGATCGGTGGTCGCTGAGAGTTCTTGTCAATCTAAAGTTGACAAATCTACGAACGTCAATAATGTATTGACGTATGTCAGGTTCGTTCATGCTGGCTGGCCAACAGCTTCATCGCCAACTCGGCCAGATCCTTGCCGCCCCGGTTTTCAATAGCGACAGCGATCCGATTGATCTGGTGCGTGCAGCGCACCAAATCCGGGGCGGAGCCGAGGCATTGATGGCTGCGGCTGTACGACAGGCACGAGAGGCGGGCCGGACATGGCAGGAAATCGGCCAAGTGCTTGGCGTTTCACGCCAGGCCGCTTTCCAGAAATACGGCAAGCCCATCGATCCTCGAAACGGAGAAGTCATGGATACCAGTCCGCTTCCTGAAGCCATTGAGCTAGCCCGGGCAGTCATCGATGATCACGCTCACGCCCGGTGGGCCGATATCACTGAGCGCTTCGATGAGACGATGCGCGCGGGTCTCACGGAAGCGGGACTCGCCGAGGCGTGGGCCTGGCAGGTCCCCGATAGTCGGACCACTTTGTTCTAGAGCCGTATGTGATTGATGTCAGTCGATCTGGCAGCCTTCCACGGGGTGGTGGGTGTGGCTGCATCGGGCAGAGTACTCGGCCGGGGTGAGGTAGCCCAGAGATGAGTGCCGGTGTCGGTTGTTGTGGTCGTCTTTGAAGTCCTCGATTACCACCCGCGCCTCGAGGAGACTCGTCCAGTGGTTGCGGTTCAGGCACTCCTTCCGTAGCCGGTTGTTGAAAGATTCGATGTGTCCGTTGTTCCACGGCGTGCCCGGTGGGATGTAGGAGATTCCGATGCGGTCGCCGCAGAACTGTTGCAGCACATGTGAAATGAACTCCGGTCCGTTGTCCATCCGGAGCACCAGCGGCGGCCCGCCCCACAAAGCGAATGCCTTGTCCAACTCCACCGTCAACCGCTCGGCGGTGATCGAGCGCTCCACGATGTTCAACAACGACAGCCGGGTGTGCTCGTCGATCATCGAGCAGATTTTGATGGCCTTATCGTCGACGGTGGAGTCGAACTGAAAATCAATCGCCCAGACCACCTTCGGCGCATCTGCTTCGATCTGCGGCATCGTGGAGACGCCGGCGCGTTTGCGAGGGTGGTAGATCCGGACCTGCAGACCCTCTTCTTTCCACAGCCGGTGCACCTTCTTCTTGTTCACCAGTACGCCCTGGTCGTGCTTGAGGTGCGCCCACGCGCGCCGGAACCCGTGCAGCGGGTGTTCGCGTGCGTAGATGCGCAGCGTGGCCCTCAGATCCGCATCGGGATCGGCGGGCGTCTGTGCGACCGGGGTGCGGGCATAGGTGGAGCGGGGCAGCCCAACCGCTCTGCACGCCAACCGTTTCGACAGCTTCATCGTTGTGACGAGCATGTCCACGGCGCGGCGCTTAGCAGCCGGGTCTAAAATTTTCCCCGCGCCACCTCCCGCAATGCGTCCTTCTCCAGCTCGGCATCGGCGAGCAGGCGTTTGAGCCGGCCGTTCTGCTCGCGGAGCTCCTTGAGTTCCTTCGCCGCGTCGGTGTCCATCCCGCCGTACTGGCGGCGCCAGTTGTACAACGTCGCCGCCGACACCTCGAGCTCGCCGGCGATCTCCTCCTGGGTCTTGCCCGCCGCAGCCAGCTCGTCTGCGCGTCGCAGCTTGCGCACGATGTCTTCCGCGGAGTTCCGCTTCCGTCCAGCCATATTCTCTATCGTCCTATCCGGCCCAGGTCACGGGCAACAGGACTCTAAAACAAGATGGCCCCGTTCACCGGGGACATGCCAGGCCTACCTCGCGGGGATGGCCGGCGCATACGAAAAATACGGAGACACGGAGGCCGTGCGCGCTGGCGACTTCACCGTCACCAACACGCCATTGGCCTTCGAGGCCGGCGATTTCGTCGCTCGCATCACCTTCCGCGACGATCGAACGATTGCCGGGCTCTACATCCTCAATCCCGAGGTAGCCGACGGCGATAGCAAATCAGCCACCACGTAAATCCGTATCGCGCAAACGTTTCTAGCGCCCTGCCCGCACATCTCTCTTGGTGAGACAGGAACTGATCGACCTCGTTTCTCTAGAAACGAGACGACCTCAAACGCCTGCGGAAGCTACGGGCTTTGAGAGTCGAGTTAGCGGGGCCGACTACCGTACGATCATCTGAACGGCAGCAGCTCGCGCAGCGCGATCGAGCTGTCTAAGTCGGTCATCACGAGGGTGTCTACGTTGGCCTCATCGAGCTGGATGATGAATTCCCGGCAGCGCCCGCAGGGAGCAAGTACCGCGCCGTGGCGGTCCACTGCCACCATTCGGACGATCTCGCTTTGACCTGCGGTAAGCATCGCGGCCGCGGCTGAATGCTCAGCGCAAAACCCCAGCGATGACGCGGTGTCCACGCAGACACCCACGAACACATCGCCGGTAGCCGTCTCTATCGCGGCGCCGACAGTGCCGCACACAGCGGACTCCGTTAACTGCCGCGGAGCGACCACGGCCCGCGCCGCGGCAAGTAAGCGCTCAAAACCACTCACTACTTGAGTGTGCATCTACCACCGCCTTGTGACCAAACCCCAACCAAAGAGAAAGAGAGTAAATGCCATGCCGGACAACCAAATACGTAATGGTACCGAGCGATTGATCATCGAGAATCTGCTTGACCACAACCGCGAAGCGCTCATCGAGACCGTCCGTGGTCTCACCGAAGCCCAAGCCCGACGCCGACTTGTTGCATCGCTGACGACGCCCATCTCACTGATCAAGCATGCCGCTGGCGCAGAGAGGATTTGGTTTCAGCGGTTCTGGGCGGGACTTGAGGAATCCGAATGCGATGGTTACTCACGCCGTGACGAAGGCACCTTCACCGTGACCGACGACGAGTCGCTCGCTGACGTCATCGCCGAGTTTCAGCGCGCCAGCCAAAAGTCGCGTGAGATCGCGGCCGGCTTCGACCTCGACGACACCAAGGACAACCCGCGAGAAGGAACCGTCAGCATGCGGTGGACGCTGCTGGCCATGATTCAAGAATTCGCGCGCCACGCCGGACACGGAGACATCCTGCGTGAGCAGATCGACCGGCCCACCCCACGCAACCCGCACGCCGAGATGGAGGCACCAGGCCCCGCCACTTGAGACAGGAAGTGATCGGTCTCGATTCTTTAGAAACGAGACAACGGCAATCGGTCACCGGGCGGTCAAAGACCACCCGGTGACCGCGTTCTATGCGGTGGTCTGGCAGAACCGAATCGTGTTGGAGAACGGATCGATCACTTCCATGGTGGGTCCGCCTGGTGAGTCGACTTCGATGCCGGGGTTCATACGGTCATATCCGGTGGCGTGAAGTTCCGCGGATTTCGTTGTTGAGCCGCTCTTGCGTTATCTGGAGTCCGGTGCAGGTGCGGTCGTCTGAGCTGGTGTTTCGTGTTGTGGACGGTGTCGATGACGGTCGTGAGGGTGGGTGCGCTGGCGGTTCAGCATGGGCCGATCGTTATCCGATTGCGATGTGGTGGGGGGTGGGGTGTCGCGGTTCGGTTCTGGCCGAGAACGACAGCGAGTTGGCGGCGTAGCCGCTGGTTTTCGTCGGTGAGTTCGCGGTTGCGGCGTAGCGCGATGTCGAGGCGCTGGCGCAGGGATTGGTCGCTGGACTGTTGCCGGGACGGAATCGTTGGGGTCGGCCGGGGCTGGTTGCGGGCGCGCAGGCGCCGGATCTCGTCTTTGACGTCGGTCTGAGCGTAGAGCCAGGAACGGGAGACGCCTGCGGCGTCGGCGACGGTGCTGAAAGTGATGGGCTGGCGGGTGCGTCGAGCTCGTGCAGGGCGGCCAGGGCTTTTGCGCGGGCGAGTTCGTGGCGTTGGCGGGCGGCGGTGACGAGGTGAATGCTGTTGTCAGAGCGCATGTTCGGTGTCCTGCGAGCAGCGGCAGCCCGCCGCAGTAGCCGGTGGGCAGGGCCTGGGTTGCCTGTGCCAGGCGTTGTTTGGCCCAGGCGGCGTCGGCGAGTGGCCCGCCCGGCCAGCGGTCGAGGGTGCGGCGGCGGTGTTCGTTGATCTGGTCGACCAGCTCGGCGTCGATGGGGACCAGGGCGTCGCGGCGCATCTTGTGATTGAAGTAGCGCAGGTAGGGGGCGCCTTCGGCGTCGGTGGTGATGCAGTCGGCGCGCAGCCGCAGCGCGTCGGTGACCCGCAATCCGCTGCGCATGAGCACGATGGTGATCAGCCGGTAGGTGCGGTTGTCGAACCGGTCGAGGTTGGCCGGGTGTTCGAGCTGGGTCATGACCTGCTCGGCCAGTGCCCGGGGCAGCAACTCGGCGCGGTGCGGGTAGTCCTCGTTGTAGAAGGTGACCGTGGCGGCCAGGCCCGAGTGCCAGTGGTGCTGGCGGATCGCGGTGAACAGCCCGTTGAGCGTGCCGATGTGGCTGCGGCGGCGTTCGATGCTCAACTCGCTCAGGTCGGCGAGGTAGTGCTCGAGTGACTTTGGTCGGTCTCTCGAAGAATCACGCGATGACCTTCAATCCTTCGGCTACGACACGCCGGTACCGCTGATCAGGTCCGACTCGTACACCACTCTGCTGGACGCAACCGCAACGTGTTACCGGCGCAGCGGAAACTATGCCGGCGTCGGTTCTCGTGGTTGTCGCAGGGTACGACACCTACGAGCGCGCGCCGTGGCTCGCACGTTCTGCAAGATCTGCCTTCGTGCGTTGTCACCGTGCGACCGGGGTATGAGCGCGGCAGGTTCGCCGCTGGATCGCCAATCATGGTCAGGCCAGGCAATCCCGGAGGTCCGGGCCGGGGGCGGAACCTCGGCGCGGTGTGTGTTGATGCGTGGCGGGCCGGTCTGCCTGTCTACCGCGCTGGATAGTAGGCGGTGGTTCGGTTTCCCGGATGGATGTATGGGGGTCTGACTGCGGCGGTACCCAAGGATCCGGTCAGAGTGGCGTCGTTGACGCACCGCGGTGGGCATGTTCGGCCAAGGACGCCAGGCTCGTGCTGGTGGCCGGCTTCCCACTCGGTGACATCGTCGAGGTGGCTGATCTCCCAGCGTGAGACGAAACCTTCGCCAACGGCGCGGTGTTTGCCAATCGAGGTGAGGTCTGCGGTCAGGTCGGCGATCGCATCGGGGTCGCCGACAGCACGCCACGTCAGCGTGGACGCAGGATGGGCCATCACGGGGATGACGCGCCGCTGGTATCGGCCAGCGCTGTCGGAGACGGCTTGGGATCCGATGGTGGGCGCGAGGTGCTGGAGGCGGGATCTGTCAGTGCGCATTGTGCGCCAACGGATATCGGGCTCCGCGGGTTGGCGGGGGTGTAGGTCGCAGAATGTGGCCATCCAGTGCCAGTCGGCTTCTTGGCCGGGTGTTCCACATCGTGCCAGCGGAAGCTCGACGTCGGCCGGTGCAGCGTCGGGGTGGTAGGTCAGCTGCTGGCCGGCGCATCGGGCGTCGGCTTTGCGCCGGTGCCACAGCACCGAGGCGAGCAGGCCGTCGAGCGCGATGCCCCATGGGCGTGCGAGGACGACGCCGTGCGGGGTCGTTGCGGTGATCAGCAGGGGACGCATCGGTGTTAAGTCAAGGCCGTGAGGGCGCTGATGGCTTGATCGCGGTGCGTGCGTAGCTCGTCGGTCCAGTCGGGCAGGGGGTCGGGGACGGCGCCGCGCAACGTGGTGGGTGTGGCTGTGGCGCGGATCTGGCCGTGGCCGCTGGCGATGCGGCCGCCGAGGTGTCCGCGGGTGGTGAAGGTGTCTAGGACGGTGGACAGGAAGCTGATCTCGTTGTCGGTGGCGTTGGTGAGCTGAATCCAGCTCTGCAGGCGTGTGCCGGCGGGCAGGGTCTCGACGTAGTAGCGGCCCAGAGGGCTGGTCTCGTCGGTGTCCTGGGTGGGAGGTTGGTGGGTGTTGGGGCGGTGGTCGGCGAGGTGGGTGAAGGGCTCTTCGGCGACGCTGAGCACCGCCGGTGGCGCTGGGTCGCTGTGTGGGGGCCGCGGCAGGATGTGGGCGAGCTCGGCGATCTCGGGCAGGACCTTGCCGACGGTGAGCAGCCCGGACATGATGCGCCCTGATGCGGCGCCACCGAAGACGGCGATGAGCGGGAGCAAGGTTTTCAGTTGGCGTTCGCTTTCGTCTGTCAGGGGTCGGGCGGATTTGGCGAGGCGGCCGCCGTTGGTGAGCAGGTGGGCCGCCGGGACGGGAAGGGTGCTCTCGTAGTCGAGGATCGCGGCGGTGTGTTGTTCGCCGATGCGGCGCAGGACTCCTCGGAAGCTGGACCCCGACACGATGGGGACCTCAGTCATGGTGCCGTCAGCGGAGAGGATCTTCTCGCGTCGGAACAGTGCGAAGTTGTCGGTTCCCACCGAGCTGTAGTCCTCGCGGTGAACGATGGACGACAGCGCCACGATGTCGATGTCCCAGCGGATGGTGCTCAGTGCCGTCATGGGCGGTCCGCGTTGCGTTTCTCGGCGACGGCCTCGGCGATGATCCGGACGCGCAGGATGCGGGCGGGCAGTTTGTGGCGCAGCTCATCGATCACGGGGATCGAGGGTTGGCAGAGTAGCGTCGCCAGTTCCAGGCGGCGATCGCGCTGGCGTGGGGCGGGCGCGCCCAGTGTTCCGCAGACGTCTGACCACCACCGGTCGAGGGTGTCGGCGCGGTAGGCGGCACGGCGTACACGTCCGGGCAGGGCCTCATCCCAGTAGGTCTTGCGGTGGCGGGGTTCGGCTACCCAGCTGGTGTCCCAGTCGATTCCGTAGTGCAGCAGCAGTAGTAGGCGTTCGGCAGTGTCGGCGGGTCCGGGCAACGGCGGTAGCTCGGGGGCGAGTGCTTGCCAGGTGCGGGTGGGTGTTTGGGCCTCCGGCATGGGCGTCACAGTAGCCGGTGGTCAGGGTCGCGGCGGTGAAGGTGACTCTGGTGGTGTCCTGGTCAGGACGCGCGCGGCGGCCCACAGTGGTGGGGTGCTTCGCCACGGCTGGAGCCGTTCCCATGCGGTCAAGATTTTCGTCCAGGTGTCGGCTGGTTGAGACTTGAGGAGGTGGGTTGGTGGTGCTGGACGTGTCAGCTGCGGCCAGGTGGCGCCGAGGGTGCTGCGTAGCCAGCACAGCTCGGCCAATCGGGCGGCGTAGGCGTGGTCCCATCGAAGGACCAGGCCGTCGGTGGCCAGGTGCGCCCATTGCGCGGTCGGTAGCAGGTGGCGGCGTTTGGCGACGACCACGATGACGGCGTCGGTGTGGGGGAGGCCGTCGGGGGCTGTGAGCAGGCCGGCGAGGGTGTGCGGCTGTGGATGCTCATAGACGGTGCCCGGGGCAGTGGCGGTCGCGATGTGGAGGCTGTTCTGGGTGGTGGGTGGCCGGGTGTAGATCCAGGCGCAGGCGGGGCAGAGTCGGCGTGTTCCGTAGGGCCAGCTGTCGAGGTCGGTGAATTTCTCTCGCACGACGCGCGAGCTGGGCACTGTGGGGCACGGGTCTCCGCACCGCCCGCATGGGGCGTCCTGGGATGTCGGGATGTCGCCGGCGGGGCGGCCGGCGGCGATCCAGGCGGCCGCAGCGGGGTCGGAGAGCATCGCCGCCCCAGGGTACGGCTCCTGGCCGGGTGATCGTCGTTGTGCTGCTAGCGTGGCGGGCACTAAACGCACACTGGGATTGGGAGTGATCGTCTCCCGGCGGCCCCTGGGTGCAGAGACACGCTGGGGGCCGCCCCTCCCCGGCGACCTGCATGGTCCTCTTGCCTCGGATTTCTAGACTTGCTGTGTGAGCGTGTCATCGAGCGGGCGGTCTCCCGGTAGCCGGCCTGGCCGGCGGTGGTTCTGAGCTCGTGGGCGCCAAGACCGCTCGACCCAACCGTGAGCCGTTGGTCGTTGACATCGAAGGCGGCACCGTCTCCGAGCGCGAGATCAAGGCTGCCCGGGAAGTGGCTGCCGATGTAATGAGCGATCGCGACTTTCTGCGGTTGGCAAACCGGATTATCGACGAGGCCCGTGATGGCGACTCCTCGCAGACCCGTGCGGCGCGGGATCGTGACCGGGCGACACCGCGCGATGTCAGTTCAGTCGAATCCGATCGGCTGCGCGCGGAGCTTCCCGCACTCGACGAGTTTCGTGAAGCCCTCAGTGGCCGGCAGCGCAAGCTGCGCTCGGTGGTGAAGAACCGGGTCCTCGATCGTGCGCCGGCCTCACAGCATCGCGCGGTCCGTACCTTGCTGAGCGAGGAAGACCCCGCGCAGTGGCGGCGCGTGAATCGGGCGCTGCATCTGGCCGCCGGTGATGTGCAGCGTCTCGATGACGCCGATCGTGTCGTGGTACAGCGTTTAGATCGGTTGGTCCAGGCCTACGAACGGGAGAATGACCGAAGTCACCGCGTGTATGTGGCCGTGCAGCTTCCCGATACTCACCCTGATGTGCGACGGCTGCGTGACGTGCCGGCGAACCTGCGCCGCGGCTCAGTCGTTGACTTTGACCAGTTCACGGTGACAAGGCACAACCTGCACGAGACGCCCGGACATGACAGTGACCGACATCTGGTGTTCGAGATGGTGACCAGTCGTGGTATGTACTTCGGTCGATCCGACAGTGTCGAGGACACCACCCACCTGCTGCCGCGGGGTATGCAGTTCGAAGTGGCCTCAGTCGAGTACGCGCCCTACGAAAAGGCGGGCGAAACAGGGGGTTTCGGTGAACGGATCGTTATTCAACTGAGGGAGCGGTGATGGCCGAGCAGTGGTTGGTGCACCCCAATCGATCCGAGATCGGTCCCAACAAGGCAGGCCGCAACGGCCACTACCGGGCTGCGCGAGGCCGCGGCCGGCGGCTACCCCAGGAGAGCTGTCTGGCGCGGGTCGTTTTGCCGAGCTCACTGGCTGACGTGGCCGATGAGGACGGCAGCGTCACCTTCGCCGGCGAGAATTGGTCTTTTGTCACTGGTGCCGCCCGCAGTTTCGTGCGCCGCCACATCAACGAGGACACCTTGGCCCCGTTCGGGTTCAAACGCGGTGGTCAGTGGGTGTACTGGGATGGCACCGTGGCAGCCGAATCGCGACACGACGGCAGCGGGGCAGCCACGCTGGTGGAGAACTACCTGCGGGCATTGTTTCCCCGCGGCACCCACATCGAGCTGGCTGAGCAGTCCCCGACCGCGCCTGCGACACGTCGCGCGGCCAGCCAGGAGCGGCGTGCGTGAGCACTGACCCGCTCGACCTGGAGCAGCTGCGGCGCATCGCGGCCCGCCGGCGCGGGCCCGGCCGGATCCCGCAGCTACTCGAACGCATCGCCGAGCACCTCGAAACCTACGACGGATTTGTCGCCTGGAGTGGAGGCAAGGACTCCACCGTGGTGGTCGACCTGGCGCGTCGGGTCGACCCCAATGTCCCGGTCGTGTTCTACGACAGCGGTCTGCAGTTCCCCGAAACCCTCAGCTATATCGGAGATCTCGCTGACACATGGAAGCTGAACCTCCATGTGATCCCGGCCGAGCCGGATCTGTTGACCCTTCTGATCGCCGGCGGCGGGTTCGACCACCAGGCCCCAGACCGTGGGCTGGGCGGTCCGCTGGCGGAAGTGATGATCGCCCGACCTGCCGCACTCGCTCACCAACACTTCGGTCAAGGCTCGATGTGGGGTGTGCGCGCACAAGAATCGCCGGCGCGGCGCACCCTCTACAGCAGCCAGCTCGCCGCGTACACCGCATCCCGGACCGCGCGATCGCGGGAAAAGATCCGCGCCGAGCAGGGGGGTGAGGTGCGCCGAAAGGACGGAACAGTCACCCTTGGGCCGATCTGGGACTGGCAACCCAGCCACGTCTTCGAATACCTCGCCGGCCGCGGGATCGCCCCCAACCCTCTTTACAGCAAACTCTCCGCCCTCGGCGCCCCGGTAGACCGGATCCGGGTCGACTCGATCATCGACGCCTCCCAGCTGTCCAACGGCCACATCGCCTGGCTGCAAAAAGGATGGCCCGAACTGTTCGACCGGCTGGCCATGGCCCTACCGCGGCTGCGTGAATGGGTGTAGCCACGGCGCCGACGCCGACCGACCCGCGGTCGCCGCCACCCCTGATCATCGTTTGGTGGGTGGTTCGCGGCTGCATCAGGAGCGGCAACCGGGCGCTTGTGCTGCCCTCGTCGAAGCTGATGGTGCGACTACCCCGGCGGATTGGTGGTCTGGCTTCCCGGTTGGGGCGGCGCGAACACCTCAGGATCGGTTGCCGGGTTCGGGAGCACAACCTCCCGTCCGAGAAGGGATTCCAATTCGGCCACGCTGTTGCCACGTGACCATGTACCCGGAATCACTCCGCCCCAGCCAAGGATCAGTTCCTCGTAGTTCCCTGTGGGGAGTAGGCCCGGACTGCTGAAATCAGTTTTATTTGCGGTGTCATTAATGACTATCGTCCGAGCCGTGTCGCCGAAAACGATGTCTGCTTCGACATGCCACTCAACACTGGCGTCGGGTAGTCGCGCCTCTATGGTGAAGTTGGTGGCATCGTTCTGCGGGACGTGGAGTTGAAAGCCGTCATGAAATTGCTGGGCGGGGCCGCCAGTTCCTGTGGTGACCACCGCCTCGGCCTGGTCTGAACTTGTCAGATCGAACGTTAGTTTCGGGCCCTGCTGGGCGCCGGTGCCCATCTGGATGGGCATGCACATGAGCAGCGCCCCGTTCTCGGGATCCGCGCGTTTCGTGATCGTCGCGCGTAGCCCGACAATTGCCACGGTACTGGGTACGTTTCCACTGACGGTCACGTTGTAGCGGTTCCACGTCGGCGGTTTTCCGCCAGCCTGGGTCCCCTTCGACCAGAGCTGCGGACAGCTCTGGTCGAGCGGCGGTTCCGGACCGAGTTCTAACCGGTCTGGGTCGGTGACAACGAGGGCGAATTCATACATTCCGGGAATGTTCACAAGAGGGCTGGAGACGCGGATGTCCAGCGGATTGCTTTCCCGAATTCTTTCCTGTTCAGCAGCCTGCTCGCGTTTGTCCGTCTCGTCTTGGGCCTGGTCGGCCCGTTCCTGGCTGTAGGTGAAGCGCCATACAATAATGCCGCCGAGAACGCCGCCGACAAATGCTGTGAAAATGGGCACGAGAATCAATATGACAAGCGTAATTGTGGATTTGCGAGCCAACGCCATGATGGGGCGGAACGTATCGATGATGTGGCGGCCGCGGGGGGTTCCGGCGTCCGCAGCGCCGCCGTACTCGGGTGGTGTTTCTGTTACCGAATCGGCGGCAGCCGACTGTTCCCCGGACTGCATAGCGTCATTTTCGACGTGGCCCTCGTGTGGCGCGGGCTGACCGCTCGGTGCAGTTGCGTCGTCGCGCGGATCTTCCCCCATCCAAACCCCCAGGTCATGTGGGTGTGTCCACTGAATCACAGCGCTGCGCCGATGTCAGCAATATCGTGTATTCCCTGCTAAGGGAGGGCGTATGGGCAAAGGGGCGAGAATCCGGCGAGAGCGCGCCGCGAAGCGCGAGCGCGACGGCAGCAAGGGGAGCCTGAGCACCACGGCGGGTGGGGCAGGTCGCGCCGGCTCGATACCGCCTTGGGCGACTCCACCGGGTGGCAGCGGCGGGGGCAACGGCGACCCGATTTCGCAGCTGATGGGCGTCCTGGGCGCACAGGGCCAGCTGATGGTCGCCGGACGTGTGGGATGCACGCCGCTGAGCGTCGATGAGAGGTGCGCTGTGCTTGCCGGCGTCGGTCTCTACGACGTGCTCGAAACTGTCTCCCGTCTCCAGGGGCAGTGGGACTTGGCCTATACCACTACGCAGCGCGTTGACGTCGTTGAGCGCGACTTCCTTGCCGGCGGGGGCAGTGGCGGCGTGTGCGAGGCAGCCCTCAATCGCGCGATCATCTATAACGACCGTCTTGTCGCCCCTCGGGCGACCGCTCAGCTGCAGCGCGAGATCATTGAGTGCGCATCGCCGGATCCGGCAGCACCGCCCATTGATCGAAACAGTTTGGTGCACCTCCTGTTGTCGATTCTCTCCGAACAGGAATCTGACCCGGAGTTCGCAGGTGACGTACCCACTGACGAGGAAATCGCGAGGCTGCAAAGGAAATTGCCGAAAATGGGTCTCGAAGAGACCCATGAGTTCGCGCGGCCGCACATCCAAAAGGAGATTGCCTCCTCGCTATTCAATCAGCCACTCAAGTACGAAATAGCGTTGTCCAACACCTACGACTTGTGGTTCACCGAGTGGGCGCCGAGATCAAACACCAAGGGCTTGGGGGAAACCCCAGCAGAGGCCTTCAAGATCGCGACCGGTGTCGAACTGCTTGAAGTGATGCGCCTGGGCGCCCGAATCATCGAGCGTAACAGCGGTACCGCACAGGTGCGGTTCACGCGCCAGGAGCTGCTCGCCGATGGTGCCGCGGCCAGCGCAATTGACCTGCTATTCGCCACCATGGCGAGGTCGTTGGAGCCGTACAGAGACGAGCTGAAAGGGGATCGCAGAAGGGGTGCAATCGGCAACCAGCGCTACACGCTCACCAGATTTCCGTTCCTGGCCGTGAACGACGACACCTTCGTTCTGCTGCGCCGTCAATGGGTGATCGACCGACTGTGCGGATCGCAGCTCTACTTTGAAGCGTGGGCCAGCTTCAGCACCGCAAGCCTTAGAAATCGGTTCAAGACAGCCATTTGTGACGCGTTTGAGGTCTTCGTCGGGGGGATCTTGCACCGGATCTTCGACAAGTGTCCTCATCTGACCACGATCGTCGATGAACACGAGATGCAGGCCGCGTGGACAACGAAAGACACGCCGTCAGTATGTGACTGGATGATCTTCGGCAACGAGCACTGCGTCGTGATCGATGCGACGAATCACGCGGTGAAAGACAAGGCGGCGCAGGGGTTGGCGACCTGGGATGAGTACAGCGATGAGATCGAGCAGATCTTCGCCGACGCGAGCGAGGGGAAGTTCGGGCAGCTGCTCTCGACCATCGACCTCGTGAGGACACATGGCGGCTGGGGCAACGAGAAGGTCGGCACGACGACGATGTACGTCCCACTCGTCGTCGTGCCTGACGCCGGCGTCGTCAACGGACTTCTCACCCAGTTCGACATCAATGTGCGCGGTCACAAGGTCTTCAAACACCTCTCCCCGCAGGTGTACGCGCCGGGCATCGTGCCGATATCCGACCTCCAACTTCTGGAAGGGATGGCCGATGCCGGGGCGACGTGGGGCAACAATCCCAACATGATGGAGCTGATCGCGAACTGGCGCGCGAAGGCTTCGAAATACGGAATGGCATCACTGCAGCTGTACTTGCTTAGCTCAGGATTCCCGTTCTTACCCCTGAGCCACCACATCATAAAGAACAGCGCCAAAGTGATGAGTCTGCTACTCGACGCTGGCTAGACCAATGCGGGCCGATAGCTGCCGCTTGGAAATGAGGAGGAGTGAAACCGCCCTCGGATCGGTGAATGCGCAGCGACGCTGAGTCCGCGGCCGGCATGCGTGCTGCGCCGTCGCCGTGCGCGGCTCATGCGTCTCGCTCGATGAGGGCTTGCGGCCGCCGGCTCCCGGGGCCTGTGGCAGGATCCTGGCATGGGTGGGGGGACTGATCAAAACTGGAGTAGGACCGGCGTCGTTGCGACCGTCATCGCAGCTGTCGCGGCTGTGGTCGGAATCCCGGCCGCGCTGAAGGCTTGCCAAGCTCCTCCCGAGGTCAGCGGTGGCGGTTCGATGCCGAGCAGCACAGTCATGTTGACTCCGCCGCCTACCTCGATGGTATCGCGGCCGCCCGCCACCTCGGCCGATGGCAGCGTCAGCATCCCCGATACAGGTCTTCCCTCCAACCCGAGTCCCGGAAGCGGCAGCGGCGGGGATCTCCCCACCGTTGCCGCGCCGTCACCGGTCGCGCCGCCACCGGCGGCGGCGCAGCCGGCCATACTGTCGGTGAGCGTGGTTCCGCGGATAGGCAACGGAATCCTCACCAAGATCGGCCAGAACACCTATGAGTTGCCGTCGTACCCGTCCAGCATCAACCCGCCGCTAATGACCTTCGATTGGACGTCGCAAGGACCCGGCGGAAAGGTCGGCAGCGGGGACTGCACCGTGAGCGCCGAAATCGTCTCTTCGGCATCTGGGTTCCCGCAGTTTCGGCGCAGCAGCGACTGTTCGGGGAGCCCAAACAGCCGCGTGGAAATCATGGAGCCAGGCTCCTACCAGGTCACCGTCACCGTGGCCCCGCCCGACGGCGGCGCTCCGGTGTCCAACTCCGCTTCGTTCCTCATCGTGGCTCGTGGCGGCTGACCAGGGCGTTGCGCGGCCCGTTCGAAGTGACCGGTGGCGGAAGTCGAGCCAAGCTGGGGCGTCCAGCCGAGATCAGAGACGGGCAGGGGTACCCTGAAAGGAGGGGGCAGGCCCATCAGGGGCGAGGCCCAGCGCTCCATAGAGGGAGACCGGACCATGAGCGTGGGATTGGCAGATCCGTTGCTGACAGCCTTCATCGAACAAGGGGCCAATATCAGTATCGAAGTGGCACCGTACTTGTGGTCGGACCTGGTGGCGCGTCGGACTGCCCTGGGTCTGTCCGCCAACGATCTGTCAGCCTTGCTGCGGATTGAGCCGGGCAAGTACCGCTCTCGCGAGAGCGGGGCGCGCGAGGTCGGCCCGCACCTGGTCGGTGAGCTGATCAAGATGGAGGCGTTCGTTGCCTGTGAAGCTGCCACGCTGGTCGCAGCGGCCCCCGTCGCCGGCGCCGTAGTGTTGCAAGCCGCAACCGAGCACGCTGCCTTCATAGACGGTCGCCCCGATGCGGTGACAACGCTTCACCGAGATCCTTACCCGCTCGTTCTTCAGCATGTCGCGGTGGGCCGGGCTGCCGGCGCTCTTAGCCGCGCCGGCCGGGACGTCGAGGTGCACCGCGGGGCGCGGCGCTTTGACCTGGCGGCTCGGCGTCTGGCAGTAGGTCTGGGCAAGAATCAAGCGTCAACCCTGTTCAGGATCGGTGAGAAGTCCTACTACAACGCCGAAAGAGGGGCCAAGCCGCCCCAGGCTGGTCTGATCGCTGAGTTGCAGGCCATCGACGACTTCATCGCCTCTACCGCCACAGAGCTGGAATGGGTCGACAGCGACTCGGTACGTGAGATCGTGATGCTCGACGATCAGGATCTGTTCGAGCGGGAATACCCGAGGGCGCGGACCCGGCGCGATGGTGTTCCGTATCCGTGTCTGGTTCACGCGGTGTGTGCGGCGCGACTGGCCGGCGAGCTGGAAGCTGCCGGGATGTCGGTCAGGGTCGTCGTCGACGTGAATGAGTACCGCGGCGACACTGACCATTCTGCCGATCACAGTTCTTAACCTGCCGATCACTCCCCACCCGGCACAGGGGTGGGGAGTGATCGGCCCCTTCAGTCGGATTCGCCGTGTCGTCGTCGTCGTCGTGTTGTTGGTTGGGCACCGCTCGTTGCAGTGAGAGGGTGCGCGCGCTGCGTACCTATGAATGTCGGTGTAGCGCAGTAGGATACCCGTTGTGAAGGCACGCCGTTGGGGCGAGCCTAGCAGCCCAGGGAGGGGCGAACGCTGATGCATCTGTATGCCGGTACTGGTGATGGGCCGCTGTTCAATGCGGGCAGTGTGCCTGCCGAGTCGGTGGAGTCGTTGGCGGTGTTGATTGCGGGTCAGCCGAAGCGGTCACTGTTGGATAGTCTTGATTGTGACCCGAAGCGCGACAACGATATCCGTGCCGGGTGGGCTGCGCGTGGCCTGGTGGCTTACGCGCAGCATCTCGGTGGTGCGAAGCTAAATGAGGATATTGGGGTGGCGTTGACAGACCTGCTGGGGGATTTGCGCCACCTGTGCGATGCACTCGGCGTTGACTGGGATGCGGCTGTGTCACGGTCGGAGTATGACCACTACTGCGAGGTGCGCGGCATCCTCTAGGACCGCCGCCGGAACTGCGGTGTGCTGCGAAAGTGGTTGCAGCGCGGGCCGTTTATGTCGGAGATGCCAGGTAGTATGCAGGTAGTTGGGCACGCGTTGGGCTGGCCCAGGATTCCACTCGGAGGGACTCTGCTATGAGTGATCTTGACACGACTGTCACAGTGATCGATGCGGCGGCGCGGGCACATGTTCCGGTGCTGCTGTGGAGCGACCCCGGCACTGGGAAGTCCTCGGTTGTCAGAGCGTTGGCCGCTGCTGACGGCGTGCCAGTGGAAACGGTGATCGGGTCTCAGCGCGAGCCTGTCGATATCGCGGGATGGCCGGTCGTCACCGATGGTGCGGTTCAGACGTTGGCGATGCCTGACTGGGCCAAGACTTTGGTTGACGCCAACGGCGGGTATCTGTTGCTCGATGAGATATCCACTTGTTCTCCTTCGGTGCAGGCGGCGATGCTGACGGTGGCGTTGGAGCGTGTGGTGGGGCGCACGAAGTTGCCTGATGAGGTGCGTATTGTTGCTGCGGCCAATCCGCCGGATCGCAGTGCTGGGGGCGTCGACCTGACGCCACCGATGGCAAATCGTTTCCTGCACGTGGATTTCGCGCCGACTGCCGAGGAATGGCTGACCGGTATGCGTTCGGCGTTCTCGTCGCTGCCCGCGTCGCGTGCGGTTGCCGCTGATCCCCTGCGCAAGGCCGAGGAAGTGGGGGCGGTGTGCGCTTACATCGAGGCGCGCCCTGGGCAGCTGCACTGCTATCCCGACACCGATGAAGCTGCTGGGCGGGCGTGGCCGTCGCGGCGGTCCTGGGAGGCGATGGCGAGGGTGCTTGCGCACCTGCGCCGTGACGACCTGGCGGCGATCAGCACGGTTGCGCTCGGTTTGGTTGGTGACGGTGCGGGCAGTGAGTTCCTGGAATGGCGTGCCAGCATGGATTTGCCTGCTGTCGCGGAGGTGATCGCAGATCCCAGCATCGTTGCGTGGGGTTCGGCGCGTCCGGACCAGGTGTGGGCGGTGTTGTCCGGTGTGGTGGCCTGGGCTGCGGCCAAGGGCACCAGAGACGCATGGAACACCGCGTGGGGTCCGTTGGTCGCGGCCGCGACCCACGGTGCACCGGACGTGGCGGGGGCGGCGGCACGTGATCTGAGCGTGGCGATGCCTGCCGGTGCTCGCCCTCCGGCGTCGGCGCGGCGGTTTCGCGATGTCATGATCGCCGCTGGCTTGGATGCCGGGAGCGCCGCGTGAGCGAGGTGCGGGCGCTCAGCGCCGAGGAATGGCGGCGGTTTCGGCTGGCGCGCATGGTGGCTGTCGAGGCGATGCCCTACTTCGCGCGGGCGCTGTTCGCACTCTCGCCGGTTGCTGCGCCGGGGCTGAAGACATTTGCAGTGGACCGACATTGGCGCGTGTACATCGATCCGGTGCTGTTGGGCACCGATGAGGGGTGGTCGATACCGGTCGCCGGGGCCGTGTTGCTGCATGAAATCGGGCACTTGCTGCGCGACCACAGCGACCGTGCCGAGGCAGTTGATCCGCTGGTGGACCGGACCATGTGGAACTACGCGGCTGACGCTGAGATCAACGACGACCTGATCGCGGCGGGTGTGGGCCTGCCGGAGGGGGCTGTCACGCCGCAGGGGATCGGCTGCGAGGACGGCCACGCCGCCGAGGTGTATTACCAGCACCTGGTGCCCGAGGGGTCGCCGCCGAAGGCGATCAACACGGATGGCGGCGACGGGGAGGTTGGTGAGGGTTGCGGGTCCGGGGCCGGGGATCGTGCGGTGGCCGGGGAACTGCCCGCTGCTGCGGACCTCGGCAACGGTGCGGGATTGTCTGGTGCTGCCGCTGAGCTGGTGAAGGTGGCCGTCGCTCGGGCGGTGCTGCGCGAGTCTCAGATTGGCGGGTCAGGTCGGGGCACGATGCCAGCGGGCCTGACCCGGTGGGCCGACGCGCAGCTGGCTCCTGCGGTGGTGCCGTGGCCCAAAGTGCTGCGCGCGGCGGTGCGCCGAGCCGTCGAGGATCAGCAGGGTCAGGTACACCACTCGTGGCGTCGACCCAACCGGCGCGCACCTGGCGGTGTACTGCTGCCGACGTTGCGGGCTCCGAAGATCGCGGTTGATCTGGTGATCGACACGTCGGGGTCGATGGGGTCGGCTGACCTGGCGGCGGCGCTGTCGGAGACGCGGGCGGTGTTGCGGCGCACGACGGCCACGGTGCGGGTGCTGTGCTGCGATGCCAAGGCCACGACGGCACGGCAGGTCCGCTCGATCAGCGAGGTCGAGTTGACCGGCGGCGGAGGGACCGATCTGCGGGTCGGGATTGATGCGGCTCTGGCGGCTCGGCCAGCCGCCAACGTCATTGTGTGCATGACCGATGGCGGGACGCCTTGGCCCGCAAAGAGTTTGCCGGTGCCGTTGGTCGTGGCCCTGATTGGGGCGCACGCCAGTGACACCGCGCCCGCGTGGGCCAAAACAGTGCGGGTCGCGGCATGACTGAGCGGGGTGTGGGCGATTTCGGGCAGTGGGTGGATGCGGTGCTCGCTGGTACGGGCTGGGATCAGGGCAGCGTTCGACAGGTCACCGAGCGTGGCGGTGACGATCCAGCGACGCTGGCTCTAGCCGATGGATTCGCCGCTGCGCGGCGGGGGCGTGCAACAAGAGACTCTGGCTGTGGTGGTGCGGGGTGAGTGCGGTGTTGTTCGACCTGGCGGTGCGGGTGGCTGCTCGTGATGCCGGGGTTCCGGTGCCCCGGCTGTTGCACAATCCGGCACCGATGCGGGAGACGCGGGTCGCTGTGGGCGTTCGGCGGCGCGGATCGGTGGTGCATGTGCAGGCGGTGGGGTCTGATGGGCACCGATACAGCGGCTACGGTCCCGAGGGGCTCGCGGCGGTGGCACGAGCGAGCGGTTGCGCGGGCGGTGATCTGGGCGGCGGGGCGACTGCAGTGGTCGACTCTGCTGCCACGTTGCGTGTGCTGGGCGGGCTGGCGGCTCGTCACGCTGACCCAGCATTGGCCAGTGCGGAGGTGGCAGCGGGTTCGGCGCTGGCCGGGTGGTGGGCCGAACGTGCCGCCCATCCCGGCACCTCGGCAGTGACCGACGTACTGGGCGTGTCTCGGCAGCGGTTCATGCTTGGAGTGGTGCCCGGTGCTGATCATGCGGGCCGGTGGCGGGCAGCGCTGGCGGTCCCGACCGGTGTGGCTGGACTGCACGTGTGGCACCGGGCGGTGACCGGTGGAGACCTGCTCGCGGGGTTGGAACAGATCCGCGAGGACGACGACTGGCATCTGGGGAAGGTGCAGGAGACGTTGAATGCTGGGCGTAGCTGGGATCGCGTCGAGACACTGCATGTGGCGGCGGCGCGGCTGGCGAGCCGCTGCGATGCGACCGATCTGTTCGAGGCGGCGTTATTGGGTGACCCGCTGTGGCGTGCGCGGGGCGTTCATGGCGGGTTCGTCTGTCGCGGCGAGGTCGTGGTCGGGGTGGGGCCGCAGGCGGGACGCGTCACGGTGCGCGCTGATCGGCTCGATACCCGGTTGCGCCCCGGTGCCGCTGTAATCGGTTGGCCGGGTGAGCCGATGGCGGCGACGCCCGGTGTCGGGGACCGCTTCGGAGGGGACGTGTTGGCCACGGAGGTGGTCGGCGGGGCGTTGGCAGTGACCATCGGGGGGCTACGGAAATCGGGGTATCGTCCGGTGGCCGCAGAGCGGGTGACAGTGATCCCTGCCCCGCCGTCGCCGTCGACCATCCGGTCAAGGCGTGCGGCGGTGGCCCGGTTGTACCGGCGTCGGTTCTCGTGGCTGTCGCAGGGCACGACACCTACGAGCGCGCGCCGTGCGGTGCCGCTGGCCGTGATGATCGCCGCTGCCGATGATGAGGACTTGAGAGGGGAGGGTGGCGATGCGTCGACTGCCTGAGTCGTTTGTGGGTGCGCGCGCTGGTGCGGTGCCGGCTGATTCGCGCGAAAAGGCACGCCCACCCGCTGCTGCTGAGAAACCTGGTGTGGTGCAGCAGGAATGGCCGGGGCGTGAACTGTTGAACTCTCCGATGCTGGCGCGGGTGCTGATGGCCGCGTGGAGTGGAGAGGCAGGCATCTGCGTGCCAGCTTGTCCAGGTTCGGGTAAGAGTCGGCTGATCGCTTTGTTGGCCGGTGCGCTGGCCCATCGGGTTGGATTGCGGGTGTTGGTGGCTGCCCAGACGCGTGAGCAGGCCAGTGAGTTGGGGCGGCGGATCACGGCGGTCAGTGACCGTGCCGCACTCATCGTCAAGAGTGGTGGGCAGCGGGCGGGGCGAGCGGTTGAGGGGGTGCGCACCGTGGCTGGACACCAGGTGCGGTGGGACCGCTCGACAGGTGGGCAGATTCTGATCGGGACGACCGCCCGGTTGCTTTACGTCGATCCGGCTCTGGTCGGGGGAGACATCCTTTTGGTGGACGAGGCCTGGCAGGCAACGTATTCCGATGTCGGGGCGCTGGGGGCGCTTGCGCGGCAGGTTGTGTGCGTGGGTGATCCCGGCCAGGTCGACCCGGTGGTGACCGGCTCGACGGCGCGCTGGGACGGCCAGTTGAGTGGACCGCACCAGCCTGCCCCGGCTGCGTTGTTGGCCGCCCATGGTGATGCGATCAGTGTGCATCGGCTGACGAACTCGTGGCGGCTGGGGCCGCAGACATGCGCCCTGGTATCGGAGCACTTCTACCCGCAGATGCCCTTCACCTCGCGGCGGCCAGACGAGTCGGTGGTCGCCAGTGACGGGACCGTGTTGCCGGAGTTGGAGTGTCGGCGCGTCAAGACCAGACATGGCCCGACTGATCCGGCGCTGCTGGCTACACTGGTGGATCGGGTGCGGGAGTTGATGACGTTCGAATACCGGTGCGGTGGGGAGCGGATGGCGTTGTCGGAGGGTGATATCGCCGTGGCGGTTCCCCATGTCGCGCAGGCCGGTGCTGTTCGGGCGTTGCTTTCCGATCTTCCAGAGGTGTTGGTGGGTACGGTCAATGCGTTGCAGGGCATGGAGCGGCCAGCAGTGGTGGCCCTGCATCCGATGGCGGGATACCGCAGCGCTGAGCCGTTCGCGTTGGACGCGGGCAGGATGTGCGTGACGATGACGCGCCATCGTGCGCACCTGACTCTGTGTGTGGATTCGGCTACCGAGGCTGTGCTTGCCCGCGCGGGGGATGACTCCGAGGTCGTGGCGG
Organism: Mycobacterium sp. smrl_JER01; assembly: GCF_048513595.2. Lineage (NCBI taxonomy): Bacteria > Bacillati > Actinomycetota > Actinomycetes > Mycobacteriales > Mycobacteriaceae > Mycobacterium > Mycobacterium sp. smrl_JER01. The sequence continues at coordinate 161,989 of NZ_JBLXXK020000002.1, forward strand.
CGCGCGGTCTACTGACTGCGCTCTAGCTAGCCAAGGTGCTCACTTCTGGCTAATGGCCACCGGGCCGTCTATCCCTCCCCACCCGGCACAGGGGTGGGGAGGGATAGACGAATGCTGTTAGTGCAATGAGGGGTTGGGTGTAGGTTGCCATTCTCCGTGTCGAATTGCCATATGAAATGTCGAACGATGTCGAATTCGACATGTCGGATGGCAAAAGGTCTGATCATTGCTTGGTAGAGCCTGAGTAGCCGGTCGAGACACGGCAGTACGGCGCGGACGACCCGTGTGCACGGGTAAAACTGCGCCAGAGCGATCGCGGCGCGGTGGACTATCAATTCTCCGTGGCCAGCCTATTGCTTCTGGTCCTGGGCAGGCACATGCTCAGAGGACATCACAAGCTGGGTGGAGTTGCTTAGGTGTGGTACCGGTAGAGCGCTTCTCGATCCCTACGGTCAGTTGGCCGTTGGTGGAAGCCCTTCGGCCTAAATCGGCGTGGCGTCGGCGACGTATGGGCTTGCTGCGCGATTCTTTCTGTGCCACTTGGCTGTTCGCGGAAGCACCGGGTCGGGCGGGACGCGGGATTGCATTGCACGGGCCTACTTGTGGATGTCCGACGTGACTGGCGGTGTCGAGGTCGATTTGGCCACGGCTGTGATCGAGCACCGGATGGGCAGCGGTGAGGCCGACGTCCGCTCCGCGAGTCAGGTCTCGGATACGGTCCTCTTGGAGGCGGTTCCTTGGCGTACTTTTCGTTTCTATCAGGGTCAGCGTCATTACTCCGGAAAGTATTGGGCCGCTACTGAACGCGACCACGTTATCTACGAGTCGCGTTTGGAGCTTTCCTCGCTGTTATTGGCGGATTTCGATCCGGCGGTTACCCGCGTTGTGGCGCAGCCGTTCCGGCTGAGTGCGGTAGTGAACGGTCGGCTGCGACGCCACATTCCAGATTTTCTGTGGGGGAGTGGGGTCGGACTCACCGTCGTGGATGTGGTGCGCGCGCAGCGACTTGCCGAGAACCCGAAGATTCAGATGCTGTGCGAGTGGACGCGTGAAGTGCTCGAGGCGCTGGGGTGGGAGTATCGGGTGTTGAGCGAGCAGCCACCCATCCTGCTCGGGAACGTTCGTTTTCTTGCCGGTTATCGCCGAGAGCAATATGTCGATCAGCGATCACTCGACCGCATTCGTTGTGCGATGGACGGTTTGGGCGGGCTGCGTCTGGACGATGCTGAGCGTCGAGTCGCTGCGACAGGTCCGTCTTTGCGGATGCGCAATGCTCTGATGCATCTGCTGTGGAAACAAGAGATCGTGGTCGACCTCGCAACACCGCTGCGGCCCTCGAGTGTCTTGGAGGTACGGCGATGACGAATGCCGCGGTGCCCGTGGGTGTGGGGTCGCGCATCATCTACGAAGGCGAAGCGTTAGAGATCGTCGAGATGCACGTGACGGCTTCGTCCCTGGAAGTGTTGTCGAGGGGTCTGCGCGGCAACGTGATTCGTCGATTATCCATGAGTGAATTGCTGATGTCTGATCGCGCTCGGGTGCTCAGCTCTGATGAAGGACCCGCTTCCGATGATCCCGGCGAGGTCGCGGCGGTGACATTGTCTGCGGTCTCCGCGGCCGCCCGGAAACAAGCGCTGGAACGGGCGGCCCACGTGCGAGAAGTGTTGACAGGTTACCGCTCCGGATGCCAGGAGACCGCGCTGCCGTATGAACCGCGCACTGCGTACCGGTCCGAGCTGCCGGTGATGGAACGTTATGCCGCCAAGGCGGCCGAGTTGGGTGTGCAGTCCCGCACGGTCGAGCGGTGGGTTGCGCAGTACCAGGCGCACGGGGAAGCGGGATTGATCTCGCAGCGGGCGGTGCAGCCTGGCATGGGTGGGCGGCAGGATCCGCGGTGGCAGCAGACGGCCCTGGAGGTGATGAGCGAGTACACGGATCTGTCGAAGCCCAACGAGGACTTGGTGATTCGACGTACCCGTGCGCGTCTGGACGCGCGGTTCGGCGCCGGTGTGGTGAAGGTGCCGTCGCAGCGCACGGCGTATCGGATCCTGGCCCGGCTCGAGGACCAGCGGCCGCTGTTTAAGCAGAGCACGAAACGCAACCGCGACATCGCTTCCCGATCGAACGAGGTGTACGGCAAGCTGCATCCGATGCGGCCGGGGGAGTACCTGCTGATGGACACCACTCGCCTGGATGTGTTCGCGATGGATCCCTACACGCTGACGTGGGTGAACGCCGAGCTGACGGTCGCGATGGACTGGTACAGCCGCTGCGTCACCGGGTTGCGGCTGACCCCGGTGTCGACGAAATCCATTGATGCGGCCGCGGTGTTGTACGAGACGTTTCGGCCGCAACCGGCGGGGCGGGACTGGCCGGCCGAAGCGATGTGGCCCCCACGCGGGATCCCGCGCTCGGTGCTCGTCGAACAGGACGCTCTCGACCCGGGCAGTGTGCCGGCGGCGACCCCGGCGGTCGTTCCCGAGACGTTGGTCGTCGATCACGGCAAAATCTATGTCAGCGCGCACCTCAACAGCGTGTGTCAGCGGTTGGGGATCTCAATCCAGCCGGCCCGGTTGCGCCAACCCCGCGATAAGGGGCCGGTGGAGCGGTTCTTCTCCACGCTGCGCGTGGGTCTGCTGCAGGAGCTGCCCGGCTATAAGGGGCAGGACATTTTCGCGCGCGGGGTGTCACCGGAACAGGATGCCTGGTTCTACCTCGATGAGCTGGAAGCCATCATCCGGGAGTGGATCGCCGTCATCTATCACCACAGCGCCCACGACAGTCTGTCCGGGCTGGGGGTGCCGAAGCTGACGATGACCCCGGCGGAGATGTTCGCCCACGGGGTGGCGCGCGCCGGCTATCTGGAGGTGCCGCGCGATCCGGATCTCGCCTACGAGTTTCTGCCGGTGGTGTGGCGCGTCATCCAGCACTATGGCATCGACGTGGGAGGGCGCCGCTACAAAGGAGACATCGTCGCCGGACGCGCGAAGGAGAAAAGCCCGTATCCGAACCAGAAGTGGCCGATCGCCTACAACGTCGACGACATCACCAAAGTGTATTTCCGCGATGACCGCACCCGCCACTGGCATCCGTTGGTATGGGAGCACGCCGACATGCTTGACGCCCCGATGAGCGAGGAAATCTTGCGTTTCGAGCGCACCTTGGCCAAAGCCCAGAACCGGTATGTCGATGACCCGCTGGCCATCACTAGCTTCCTGGAACGCCGCAAACTCAGCGTCGCGAACTCGATGGCCGAGCGTCGCCGGGCACTGCGGGTGGCCCGCGAGCAGTCCAGCCTCATCGGTGATCTCAACCCGCCACCGGACAGCGCCGAATTGAGCTCGGTCGCTACAGCACTGGATCGCGAACCTCGCGAGCGGGCCCACGACGCCGGCGCTGATGCGTTCGTTGATGACCTCGACGAGGAACCCGGCGACCTCGATGACGCCGACGAGCCGCCGCTGGAGCAGGGCAGCTTCTACGACGGTGTGCTGGAGGTGGAATGACCTCACCGAAGTCCTCAACACCGAAGCGGCGACCTGCCAGGGCGCCGCGGGGCAAATCGGACGTCAGAAACCCTCGCGAGTATCTGGATAATCTCACCCTGGCCCGCAAGGAGGGGTGGCGCGACATGGTTGACGCACCGACCCTGGACCGGCCGGAAGCGCTGTCCCACAAACAACTACGTCATCTGGGTGCGGCTGCCAGCGAGGATTACAACGATCAGCGCCGCCGCTGGCACGCCCAAATGGGCACGGTGATGACCGCTGAATGCCAATCCGTGCTGGAGCAACTCGAAGACTTCGTGGCCTGCAACTGCCAGACCGGTGAGGACACCAAACCGATGATTGCGCTCAGCGGACTGCCCGGTCTGGGTAAGAGCACCGTCTCGCGGGTGTTCGGGAAACGCCTGCACCGCAGACATATCGAGCGTTACGGGACAACGACACGCGCCGGAGATGAAAGGTGGCCGGTGTGCCGGATCGGTATGACCGCCTCCACGGGCACCCGCGAGTTCAACGCGGCAATATGCGACTTCTACGCCCACCCGGGAGGGCAGCGGGCCAGCGCCCAACAACTGCTGCGGCACGCGCTCGATGATGTGTCCTCCTGTGAGACAAGGCTACTCATCATCGATGACCTGCACTTCTTGCGCGGTCGCCGGGAACGCATGACCGATCTGAGTAACCAGTTCAAATACATCGCCAACGAGTTCCCCCTGACGGTGTTGCTCATCGGGATCGGCCTGCACGAGCGCAACGCGCTACTCGATGACTGCAACGCCTACCGCGATCACGAAATGGAACAGCTGCTGCGCTGCACCACGCCGGTGGACATGTCACCGTTCATGGTCGGCACCGAAAAGCAACGACAGCGCTGGCGGGATTTACTGCTCACCCTCGAACAACGGCTGCTCCTGACTCAGAAGTATCCGGGCATGCTCGCCGATGACCTCTCTGATCAGTTGTTCGTGCGCAGCACCGGCCACATCGGCTCGTTGATGGCGCTGATCCGATTGGCCTGCCAGAAAGCCATGCGCACCGGCACCGAGAAACTCACCGCCGAGCTCCTCGAGTCCTGCCGCATCGACAGCGCCGCCGAGCTCGGCCGCCGTGAACTACACGCCGCGTTTCGCACCGGCAAGAAAACCACCCGGCTACGCACCACGCCCAACCCGCCATGACCACCGTCCGCGCGCTACCCCTGACCACAGCACCGGCGGCGGGGGAGGCGCTGGATTCCTGGTTACACGCCATCGCGGTGCGCCACAACACGTCACTCAACGCGCTGTACCACCACATGGGCCTAGACACCGTTGCCGATCTGCGCACCCGCGTCACCGCTGCCACGGTAAGCGAGGACGACGCGCAACGGATCGCCGCCGCAACAGGACTCACACCGACACAGGTGCACGCGATGACCTTGGCGCACTACCTAGCGAACGTGTCCTGGGCACAGGAAGCGACAGCGGATCTGACCGCAACCACGCCGCGCCACCACGGCGGGTGGCGGTTCTGTCCGCACTGCCTCGGCGCGAGCGGGGGAACGTGGCTGCTGCAGTGGCGATTGATGTGGAGCTTCGCCTGCCTGCAGCATCGATGCCTGCTGGCCGAACACTGCCCGCGCTGCGGCCGGCGCCAACGCGCGCCCCAACCCCTCAACGCCGCCCCACCGCGTCCAGTGCACTGTGCTCACCCCAGCCCCACGGCTGCCGGCAGAAACCGGCTCCGCTGCGACGCCGACCTGGCCGACACCCCAGTCACCATGCTGGAGGCTGATCATCCGACACTGCTCGCCCAACAGGTGCTCCTCGACCTGGTCGCCGCCGAGAATGGCCAGTTCGGGCTCTACGCGCAGCATCCGATGCCAGTTCGGGACGTGCTGGCCGATATCCGCATCCTTGGCCGCGGCATCCTGTCGGCCACCGCCGGTCGCTACCTCGAGGACCTGCTGCCCGCCGAGTTGGCCGCACAATATCGACACCAGCGGCAGGCGGCCAACGCGCAGATGTCATCGTCGGTCCTGACGTGCGCCGCGGCGATCACCGCGGCCGTCACCGTGCTCAGCAGGCCCGACTTCGGGTCGGCCGCGGCGCCGCTGGCAGCGCTGCCTGAAGAGGTCAGCCGCTACGTGCTGCATCAATGGACCTATCTCGACCTGCCGGCCGGGCCGTCGGCGAGCCCGGTGCTTCAGGCCCTGCATTTCACCGCACTCGGTGACCGCCTGAGCCCCGCTGCGCAGTTGCAGTGCCGCCTCGGCAGTGCCTTCCCAAGGCTGCACGCCACCGACACGCAGCGGCAGCAGCAGCTGGTTCGGGCGCTGCCCACAGCATTGTGGACGGGCTGGGCGTTGCGGCTGAGCCCGCCGGCGTTGGCCCATTCCAGCTCGCGGGTGGCGCTGGCTGCCGCAGTGCTGCTGGTCGGCAGCGACCTGGACATCGCCGAGGCCACCGCGCATCTCGGCGGCGAGCTGGCCCGCCTCAACGCCATCTACCTGCTGTGGCGGCTCAAAGAATCGCCGCACTGGCCCGCGATCCGCGACGCCCTCGCTGCCCTATCGGACTACCTCAGCGAGGAGAGTGCACCCATCGACTACGCGCGGCGACGGCGCCTGGACTACCGCGGCCTGCTCGCCCAAGACGAGTGGGACCGCATCTGCGGAAGCCTCAGCCACCAAAGATGCTCGGCAGCCCACCCACGCAGCTACCTGCAGCACCAGCTCCGCGGCACCACCAAACCCCGCACCGGCCTGGACGGCCCCGACACCGAGCTCAGGGAATTCCCGGGCCGCCTCACCCCGCAGCTCAGCCGCGCCCTACACCGTCACGCAACGAGGTTCCTTGCAACCCAAGGCATTCAGGACGAGCCGGTGGTGTGGGAACCCCCGACGAATATCGTCGCCGGCCTATCGTTACCCGGTGTCGAGCTCGGCGATATCGAGATCGCGGAGCTACACCGACTAATCCGGGTTGACCGCCGCACCATCGCCGCCACCAGCCAGCAGTTAGGAGTCAGCGGCGACCTCATTCGCTATGCACTCGAACAGCATCCCGCCCCGGCGCTGCCCCCGCGCCCGCGTGCCCCGCGCATCGGCGCCCGGCGGCCCGGCAGGGTGTATCAGCAAGCCGCCGAAGCGCTGCCGCGGGAACGCCTCGTCGCCCTGTACAGCCAGGAACAACGCAGCCTCGCCGACATCGCCGCCCTGACCGGGTTCAGCAAACGCACCCTCTCTCGATTGATGCACGACTACACGATTCCCCTGCGGCCGTCCGGGCCACGGCCCACTGAGCCGGTCGACCCCGACTGGCTCTACACCGAATACATCGTCCGCCAACGCTCGTGTGCAGACCTCGCGCGAGAACTCCAAATCCGCTGCGGAGCGGTAGCCGCCCAAGCCGCCACGCTCGGAATGCCGGTACGCACCGTGGCCCGACACACCGACGCCGAACTCCGCGACAACCCAAAGATCCCGGCCATCCTCATCCCGGCCCTCGTCGGCCACGGCGGCTGGGAACGGCTACAACGCTTCGCCGTGATCACCCAGTTCACCACGCTCACCGACGCCGGGAAACACCTCGGCAGGGGAGTAGCCGTCACCGGCCACCACATCGCCCGCCTGGAAAAAGACTTCCGCGCACGCCTGCTCACCCAGAAACCGCTGCGCTGCACCGACTTCGGCAAAGACGTCCTCGCGGCGGTGCACCGACTCGCCGAACTCGGCGGACCCTGACATACGTACTGGACTACCGCTGCGCGGTAGCAGCCGGATCGTCGACCACGATCTCGTTCACCGACACCCCGAGAGCCTCGGCAATGTCATACACCCGCTCGATCAACACCCCACGCCGGCCATGCTCCATCTGAATCAACTGATTGCGCGCCACCCCCGACTCCAGCGCCAGACTCTCCTGCGACAACCCCCGCTCCAGCCGCAACGCGCGGATCCGTGACCCCACCAACGCGCGGCGACGCTGCCACTGCTGGGCACGGTCGGGATCATCGGCAGGAAGTCGTGTCGGCACCCCCAAGTAGTCACCTGCGATACACGAAAGTCAGCCCACCAAGAAGGGCATAAAAATATGTATCGCTAGCAGTACATTGAGGTGTGAGTGAGGCGCGAGGGGCAACCGGTCAATACCGGCTCAGCCAGTCCTCGCGTCCTCGAGTCGACGTGCCACCCCCTCGATGTCACGGATCGACCGTAGCTTTCCGCTGCGGGTAGCGCCGATCCAGGGCGAGGCGCTTGACTCCTGGCTCGACGCGATCGCCCACCGGCACCACGTGCCACGCCGAGCTGTCATCGAGCGATGCGCCATCGCACCCATTTCGTTCTACGGGGCCTGGATACGCCTACTCACCCCCGCCGATATCGACGGAATCGCTCAGGCAACCGGCTACGGCCGCCATGTTGTCAATGCGTTGGCGTTGCCGCGCAGCGGAAGTGGTGTGGGCCCGCTCAGCGGTGGACGAACGCTGCTGTCCTCGACTTGGGACTGGCGCACCTCCTCACGTTGGTGCCCACAGTGCCTGACCGACACCGGAGGGCGCTGGCTGCTCGCATGGCGACTCAACTGGACCTTCGCCTGTCCTACCCACAAATGCCTGCTGCAGGACGGTTGCCCGAACTGCGCTGCGCCGCAACGCTACCGCCCACCCACCTACATGATCCCCGAGTTGGACCGATGTGCTCAACCGATCCTCGACCTCGTCGGGCAGCGGCGGCTTTGCGGCGCCGACCTGACCCGCGTTCAGCCAGCCGATCACCCCCTGAGCCTCTCGATGGCGCGGACCCAGCGGCTCATCAACGCGCTGCTCGCGGGAAGACCAAGGCGGCTCCGCGTGTACGGCGCACATCAACCGAGACCACACGAGATGCTCATGGACGTGAAAACCCTTGCTCGTACGTCTTCACACTTCTCGGCGGCGCCGCGGACTTAACGCTGCGCTCCGACAACGCTGTTGCCGCCAGCCCAGACCGCAGCAGCAAAGGACGAACCACGGCCCGACCCACGATGCCCTCCGCCGTGCACACCGCAAGAGCCAGTACCCTTGCCGCCGCGGTACTGGACGCTCACGACCCGACCGCCGCGCAGCACCTGCTCGCTGAGGTCATCCTCGCTGACGGCAAGTTCGAATCTCATGACGTGTACCACGACGAGGCGCTCACACCGCTCGCCCGTCTCATCTGTCAACGCGCCAGCGAAGACGCCCGAGTAACGCTCAAGCTCCGACGCTGCTTCGACATTACCGCCGCCAACTCAGCACAAAGCCGCAAGAAGAACCGTCTGGCCCGCGCCACCGCCCGCATCGACTCGATGTCACACCACTCCGGGACGCGGTGGTCTCGGTGACGCCCGCCGCAACCCGCGGGCCGCGCTGCGTGGTACGGATCCGACATGTTGCGGCCCCTGATGATTGATCCCTCGCTGCCGCGGATCGGTGTGACCGAACTACGCCGCCAGTTCGGCCGAATACTCGGTGAAGTAACACAGGGACAGACCTACGTCATCACCCGGCGCGGGCGAGAGATCGCGGTGCTCATCCCGGTGGAGGAATACCGCCGCATCGCAAATAACTGACTGCGCGATCACTGGGCGGCGTTCTTGCGCGCTTACGTCGACAACGCGCATGTCGGCGGTCGCGGCGGCCAGCGTTGACTTAGAGACGCTCGGCTGTGATCATTTGCCACCGTGACGTAATGGCCTTTAGTCGGTAAGAACCGACAGGCCGAATCCCATACCCGTGGGAGCGACAGTTCCCGCATGTTCGGCGCGTGGACAGAGGACGGCCACGCAATTCCGAACTCGTAGTGGTTGTTGCCCCTGTAATCGTGCGTCGCTGCTCGTCGGGTAGCTTCCAGTTCTCAAGAACCAGACTGCGCAGGCTGCCGGCAGGGGATGACGCGCCCGCTTCAGCCCTTCGGCGGGTAGGGGTCCCTTTTGCCGACTGTGTCCGTGTTCCGAATCTGGTTATTGTCTTTGCGGTGGTCTCGAACCTCGCCGCCGCCGCTTCGTTCTGCGAAACCGCGCGCGGCCTCGTGCGCCTCGGCCTGGGTCTCGTAGCGTCCCGCAGCTTTCTCTGCTCCCGCACGTTTGGCGCCCCAGTCACCTGAATTTGTGTCGTACTGCACGTCGTAGTCAGCCACGATGGTTCTCCTAATTGACCGGATCGGTTGTTGGCAACCTACTCCCGCAGCACGACACGGACGCTGAACCGGCACCTGGATTCGAGCGCTCATCTAACCGGCGGCGGCGACTTCTAAGAAGCCTGCTGCTGTTCGTGTTGTATCTCGTCGATGAGGCTGCGCAGCGTGCGCGTACCCAGTTTGTGTACGTCGTCGCTGAGATAGTGCTCGTTGACGCGTTCGCGGAGTCCGATCGCAACGTTCAGGCGGTCAATTTCCATCGCCCCGCGCCAGGGTGCGGGCCGACGAAGCATCTCGGCCACCTCGCTGGACCGGGAGTGCAGGTAGTGTGCTCTTCGGTCGTCGAGGGGTCCTGTCACGCTGTTGCGACACGATCCGATACGACACCCGACGCGAGTGCGAATATCGGTGTGACTCAACAGCTGTCGTGCAGCTTTGGCCGACACGGTGGCTCCGAGTAGGGGCAGGTAAATGCCGCCGGCGGCGCCACCGCCTTGGTCCTTATCCGGGTCGGGGGCCTTACGGTAGCGAGCCATCGTTTGGGAGTGGTTGACCTTCTCGAGCATCCCCAGGCCGACTGAGTAGGCGTCGGCGTGACCCATGGCCAGTGCAGCGCGGCCAATGTTGCCCGACAGCCCAAGCGTGACGGTGAGGTCGTGTTCACGGAACTGGTCGAGCACCCCAAAAGCGGCGCGGATCTTGCGGATACCTTCGTCGTCGCCACCGAAGGGCGAGAAGCGGATCTCGACGTCGTTGATCCCTGCGCCGGCGTACTCGGCGGCAAGGTCGATGCCGAGGCGGCCCACGGCGGTGGTCGACACCGTGATCACGGCCCGGGTGGGCTTGTCCTCGCCGACGGCCAGCCGGGTCCGTTCGGCGAGGTCGACGTTGAGGCGTGCGGTGCGCTCATCGGTCACATAGAAGTGCGGGGCGGTGAAGTGAGTGACCCGCGCCGGGTGCTTGTCCACAGTCAGGCCGACCAGTGCGGCGCGTGCCGCCTGGTCAGCGGAGAGGTTGTCAATGTCGTAGGGCTGCCCGGTCCACAGCGGGAACTTGTCGAGGCCGAAACCCTCGTCGGCCAGCCGTTCTGCTGCGGGCTCCCAGTACACCTGCAGGCCCGCGTCGGCGGCAGCCGCTGCCGCAGCCGCTTGGTGACGCGCAGCCTTGGTATCGAGGGTGATGGCGTCGGTGCCGGCGTGCTCGCGGGACAGGAAGTCTTCGACCGGCTTGTGGTCGTTAGGTCCCAGCCGAAACTGAATGCCCATCGTGGTGAAAGTCCTCTCGCCCCAGGCGTCGTTTCGTGACAGACTACATGACATAGGGACTGACAAAAGGAAGACAGGCAGACGATATGGGAGCTAATGCGCTCGCCTCGACCGTGTCGAGTGCGATCGAGCGCTTGGGATTGACCTACGAGGAGGTCGGCGGCATCGTCGATGCCTCAGCGCGCTCGGTGGCGCGCTGGACCTCAGGTCAGGTCGTCCCGCAACGCCTCAACAAGCAACGACTAATCGAACTGGCCTACGTCGCCGACGCGCTGTCCGAGGTGCTCCCCCGCGACCAGGCCAACGTCTGGATGTTTTCGCCAAATCGATTACTCGCGCACGGCAAGCCCGCCGACCTGGTACGCGACGGCGAATACCAGCGCGTCTTGGCCCTCATTGACGCCATGGCCGAAGGGATCTTTGTGTGAGCGATGCGCTCGACGAAGGACTGGTGCAGCGCATCGACGCGCGTGGCACCATCCAGTGGTCGGGAACGTGCGCTCGGTACACCGGCGCCCGCCGTGATCCTTTATCGGGGGAAGGGGCACGCAGATTCGGCGGCAGGTGGAACCCGCCGTTGCTGTTCTCAGCGATCTATCTGGCCGATTCCGCGCAAGCGTGCATGGTTGAAGTGGAACGCGCCGCGCAGGCGGCATCAACGACCCCGGAGAAGCTGCTCGAAGCCTCCTACCGGCTGCATACCATCGAGGCCACCGACCTGTCAGTCCTGGATCTCACCACCCCAGAAGCCCGCGAGGCGGTAGGACTGGAAGACGACGACATCCACGGCGACGATTGGTCGGCCTGCCAAGCAGTAGGTCATGCCGCATGGTTTCTGCATGTGCAAGGCGTCCTGGTGCCCGCAGCCGGCGGAGTCGGCCTAGTCATAACCGCCTACGAGCAACGCACGCGCCCGGGCCAACTGCAGGTCACTCGCAGCGAGCATCTGACGCCTGCCCGCTACCGCGAACTGCGGCAACTGTGATCAACATCCATTGCTCCTCAACCGCGTTGACTGAGGGCCGTCCGTGAGGGGATGTGAGTGACTCACGGCTGCGCGAACGGCTCAAAGCGACTCGTGCACGCAAGTCGTCGCCGACCATGTGATGCCGGTCAGGGGTGACCCGCTGCCGTCGGTCAACAGCGGAACGACGGGCACCATCGATGCCTGGCCAGGTTGGGCTCACCTGAAGAAATTCGGTACCGACGGTTCCGGTATGTTTCGTCCTCACAAAGTACGGCGATAGTACGTAGGCGTCGGAGGAGATGAGTCCCGACCCGGCGCGCGGGGCTATCGGATGGTTGGCGTCGAAGGGGGTGTCGCTGATGTCCATGGCGATCGGTGGCCCACGGTGCTGATCGACCTTCTAGCGAGCGAAGCCGGTCGAGGCGCGAATCCTCCGGCGATCTCCTACCTCGCTACCGACGTCGGCCTGTGGATGTCGCTTCCAGCGTTCGCGCCTGCATTAGTCATCGTTGGTGTCGTCTTCTTTACTGCCCGTCGGAACCGACGTCGCGAACCAGGTTCCGCGGAGAGCCCCGTCGTCGAGAGGAACGAGAACGCATGATCGCTCGGACACTCCAGTTCAGCGCCGCCATCGCAGCTGCGGCGACGCTATCTGCCCTAGTCGGCTGCGGATCCACGACGACGGATTCAACATCGTCGACCAGCCAGGCTGCGTCGACAGCCGCCACGACGATCTCCACGGAGCCGCCTCGGCCCCAACAGGCGTCACCAGCGACTGACGTCACCCTCGTTGTGGTCTCGATCGCCGGGGGGACGGTCACTCCGACGAACGGCCAAGCGCAAGCCACAGTCGGAAAGCCGATTGTGCTGCAGGTGACCAGCGACGACGCCGACCAACTGCACGTCCACTCAATACCTGAGCACACCTTCAGCATCGAACCGCGCCCAGATCAGACTTTCGAGTTCACTGTCGATGTGCCCGGACAAGTCGACATCGAGCTCCACGACCTCAATCGCACTGTCGTCACCATCCAAGTTCGGCCGTGACTCCGCACGTCGAAATCTTCGCGCACGGCGTAGGAGGTTCCACTGACCTTCCTGTACCGCTGTCGTTCGCCCTCATCGGTGCGGCATGGGCCCTGACGGCAACTTTCGCGATCGTTGCCCTCGCTTGGAAGCACCCGCGCTTCGACCCCGCAAAGCCCGGCCGCGAATTACCTGCCTGGGTCAGCCGTGCCGTCGACTCTCCGACGGCGCGCTGGATCATCGCGATATTGGCACTGCTGTTTGCGCTATGGGTTCTGGTGGCCGCCATATGGGGCCCCGCCGGAAGCGACAACGCTCTGCCCGGCGCGTTCTACGTCCTACTTTGGGTCGGGCTCGTTGCTCTCTCGGTCTGCGTCGGCCCAGTCTGGCGATTACTGTCGCCGCCACGCACTGTTTATCGCATTTACGGCATCGTTCGACGAAAGGGTCCCGATAGCTCGGGCCGCTCCTACCCGCAACACTGGGGTTACTGGCCGGCGGCCTTCGGGCTTTTCGCCTTTGTCTGGCTGGAGTTGGCCAGCCCTGACCCGGGCTCCCTGGCTGCCATCAAGACATGGCTATTAATTTACGCACTGGCTATGGGGTTGGGTGCGTGGGCTTTTGGCGCACGGTGGTTCGCGCGGGCAGACCCGTTCGAGGTCTACAGCATGGCGGTATCGCGGCTATCACCTTTTCGGCGTGCGCCGGCATCGGGACGAATAGAACTCATCAATCCCCTCGATCATCTACCGACGCTGCCGGTGCGTCCTGGAACCGTCGCCGTTCTGGCGGTGCTGCTGGGCTCTACTGCGTTCGACAGTTTCTCCCAGGCTCCGGCATTCCGAAACTTCGTTGATCGCACCGCAACAGGAGTTCCGTTCTTCGGAGACGCCGGCGGTGCGACCGTGCTGCGGACAACGGCATTGGTCGTGTTCGTCGCGGTTGTCGGTACGACTTTCTGGGGTGCGGCACGAGCAACCGGCGGCATCAGCCCTCAGGAGCGCCAACGACTTCCCGGCCAGTTAGCGCACTCGCTGATACCCATCGTGGTCGGCTACATATTCGCCCACTACTTGTCTTACCTCGTCGAACGCGGACAGGAAACTGTCGTGCGCTTGGCTGATCCGTTCGGCCTGGGTTGGCGACTGTTCGGATTGGCGCCGGATGACGTCAGTTACGTCTTGTCTCAACATCCGTCAGTGCTCTGGACGATCAAGGTTGCCTGTGTGGTCGTGGGGCACATCGTGGCGGTGATCTCTGCGCACGATCGCGCTTTGCGGTTGTTGCCGCAACAGCATCAGATCACCGGTCAGGTGGCGATGATGCTGACGATGGTCGGCTACACCTTCACCGGTCTCTACCTTCTGTTCGGAGGCTGATAACAGCCTCTCTCGCAGATTTCTCAACGTCCTACTGAGTGGCATAGTAGATTGTGGACCCGTCAGGTGAGGTGGGACCGATCCCGACTAAGCACTGTGGCGGAATCCTGTCGGGGGATTCCGCCACAGTGTTACTTCGAGCGAGCTCCCGAAGCGGCCGTCCAGCTGGCGTCTAAGCCGGAGGGTGAGCCTATTTTTAGGTGGGTCCCGCCGACGGCGTAATACCCATATCGCCGACACCGGTTGGTCAGCCGCTTGGGATTTGGGCGCCGCCCTTCTGCTATCCCACCGCGCCGGAACGGCGGTTGGTCGTCCCACCAACTACTATGTGGGTACGTAGTAGCAGGAGCGGGACCCGACGGATTGTTGTGATGAAAGTGTTGAGTGAACGACGACAGGTAGTGGCGCTGAGCGTGTTGTCGGCTGTCGCGGTACTCGTGACGGCATCGCAGACGAGTGCGCTCAACTCTCGGCTGTCGAATACGGTGGTTGCGCCCGGTGCTGTGGAGGTTGAGCAGACGCCGCAGGCCGCACCCGGGCCTCCCGCAATCGAGATTCTCCCCCGCACAGGCGCGAGCGATGTGGTCCCTGTCGGAGCAGTGAAGGTGACCGCGACTGTTGGGACCCTGACCGATGTGCGTATGCAGAACGAACAGGGCAGGGTCGTTGCCGGCCGAATGGTGGGGGGCGGACGCGCCTGGGAGCCCGCCGAGCCACTCGGATACGGGCGGTCCTACAGGCTCAGCGCGACGGGCCAGGGGGCTGACTCCCGTACCGTCACGTCCGTTTCGGAGTTCTCCACCGTCGCGCCGCAATCCCAGGTCGGGGTCAGGCTGGGCATGACTAACGGAGCGTCGCTGTCGGAGGGCGGCGTCTACGGTGTCGGAACCGTGATCGTGGCAACCTTCGACGCCGACATCCCGGACCGGGCTGCGGCCGAATCGCGGCTTGAGGTCAAAACGTCACCCCACCTAGCCGGTTCCTGGATGTGGGTCAACGATCGCAAGGCGCACTGGCGGCCCCGTGAGTATTTTCCTTCCGGTACTGAGGTCACGGTCAAAGCCGATCTCTACGGCACTGATCTGGGTGGTGGATTATTCGGAGAACAGGACAAGCAGGTCAGTTTCCGGATCGGACCGTCTCGTGTCGCGGTCGCCGATGACACGACCAAACAGGTCAGTGTGTACGAAAACAGCCGTTTGGTCCGCACGATGCCGACGTCGATGGGCCGGGGCGGGACGCAGACTGTCGGGGGCAAGACGATTGCCTTTTGGACCCAGCCTGGCGTTTATACGGTGATGGAGAAGCAGAATCCCGTCTTGATGGACTCGTCGACCTACGGATTGCCCGTCGATTCTGCGTCGGGGTACAAGATCAGCGTCCCGCACGCGGTGCGGATCAGTCCTGACGGCATCTACCTGCATGAGCGCGAGGCGACGGTGTGGGCGCAGGGAAACACCAACGTGTCGGCGGGCTGTTTGAATCTGAGCGCGGAAAACGCCGAGTGGTATTACGAGTTCGCCAATCCGGGCGATGTTGTCGAGGTCCGCAATACCGGCGGCGCACCGCTGGAACAGTGGCAGAACGGAGATTGGTCTGTGCCCTGGGATGAATGGGTGAGTGGCAGCGCTTTGCGTCCCTGATCAGTGTTCGATCGAGGCTGAGCGTGACAAGTCACTCGCCGGTCTGTCGACGGTAGGGATCGAGAAGTTGATCGACGGGCGCGTAGTCGTCTGTCAGAACTCGCGCGTCGCCGATCCACCTGCTGAGTTCTTTGCCGGCAGTGATCGTCCACCCGGTTTTGCGGGTGTTCAGAACGCGCTGAAGCGTGTCCGGGTCAACTGGTCGATCGGAAGCGAGCACGACCAGGTTGCCACCATCGGGTGTCGCAGCGGTATCGACGCCGACGTCGCCGGCCTCGGCGGCGACTATGACGTGATCGAAAATCTCTGTGAGTGTTGAGACTTCGGCACGCGCAAACGCCAGCTCGCCGTAATCGATGAGATTGGCAATGTACATACCGTCGTCTTTGAGGACTCGGCGTACGTCTGTCAACGCTTCCACCGTCGTCAGGTGCCATGGCACGCTCACGCCGCCAAAGGCGTCGCCGACGATCAGATCACGGCTGTCGTCATCGAGCCGCGCAAGGCCCAGGCGGCCGTCCTCGACGCGCACCTGTGTCCCAGCGTTGGAAGCCGATCCGAGTTTGTCTCGGTCTATGCGCACCACGCCGCCGTCGATTTCGGACACCACGTTGCGTGTTCCTGGCCGCGTAGCAGCAAGGTACCGCGGGAAGGTGAGGCCGCCCCCACCAAGGTGGTATGCCTCCAATGCCTTCTCGGAGGGGAAGGATGCGTCGACGACCGAAGCAAAGGCGCGCACGTAGGTGAATTGCAGGAGAGCCGGATCTTGGAGGTCTATGTACGAGTGGCGCGCGCCATCGAGCATGAGGATTCGGCCGCTGTCTCGCTCCGGGTCGGCGATGACTTGGGCGCAATGGTATTTGGTTTCCACGTCGCAACCGCCGGGTGCGACGTAGCCAGCCAGGCCGGCGCCGACGGTTGTAAGCGTTAGTACGGTGGCGCTTACGGTGTTCCGTCGGCGCATGCGCCACTGCACAACGATGCCGCCGAGTACCAGTATCGATCCGAGTCCGATGAGTATCACGCTCACTGGTATCCGCGACACGAGGACAAATCCGGTAAGCACGGTGCCGGCGATGGCACCCATGGTGCCTACACCAGACAACTGACCGACAACGGTGCCGGTCTGGGCGAGCTTGATCAGGCGCAGCTTGGTCACCATCGGTGTGACCGCCGATAGTAACGCTCCGGGTGCCAGAATCGTGAGCGTCGCGACTAGCAACAGCGTCGCAGGTGCCCATTCGGCCGCCGCGCGGACGGCGGAAGGCGTGAAGGCCACGACTACCCCTGATACCCCTAGCGATGTCCCCAGCCAGCGGCGCGGATCATCGCGGTCGGCAAGCCGGCCGCCCGCCCAGGACCCAAGGGCAATTGCGGCCAAGGCGATTCCGATGACCAGGGTGCTGGTTTCCAGGGTCAGCCCGAGGTACGGCGCAAGCAACCGCAGCGCGGTGATTTCTACCACCAGCACCGCAGCCGAAGAAGTGAACACAAGGACCGTCGCGGTGCGGGCTCCAACTTCGGGCAGCGTTTGAGGCGACGGATGCTCGTCGGGTACTGGAGGGGTGCCGGTCACAGTCTCAATCCTGGCAGCAGGTCGCCAGCGTCTGCGGACAACAACTGAGAAAGGGGGGTGTGCCAGTGCCAGCGGTAGCGGTGCGCTGCGGCGGGACGGAAGGTGGTCAGCAAGCATCGGCGGGCGAGGGCTCAGCACTGATGTCGTCGCGAGAGGTCTGTGTCTGCCGACGTTGAGTTGGACAGTGTTCAAGACCGATGAGTCTCGAAACCTGTTGAAAAATAATATGATTTGGTGGATATGCGGATGAACTCCGCTGTGGCGATACGGGGGCTCTAGAGCCTCCTTGCAAAGCTAGGAGCCATGGCGTTATGCATGGTTGATTCGCGACGCACTCTGAGCCTTGAAACGGAGTGGGAAGGGCAAGTGCGGAACGCTTGAACGTGGGGGAGAGCTATCGTGGTAGAAATATTTACGTAGATACACCGTAGATTGCTCAGGCTCACAGAGCGCTACGGAGCGAAAGGAACTGCCGGCGTGAATCCACTGACTCGAATTCTGCTGACTTTCTTCATAGTCATCACTGTCGCCATCGGTGCCGGTGTGTACTTCTCGACCCGAGATGGCGGAACCGCAGGATCAGGTGGAACACAGGCTGATGGCGAAGCCCAGGTAGTCCGCGAGAACAGTCATCGCCTCAGTTCCGCGCCCGACAGCGATGTGACCTTTGTCGAGTTTCTCGATTTCGAGTGCGAAGGGTGCCGCGCGGCGTTCCCCGCCGTTGAGCAGCTGCGCGCCCAGTACGGCCAGCAAGTCACCTTCGTCGCCCGGTACTTTCCGATGCCTGGCCACTTCAACGGAGAACGCGCGGCGCGCGCGGTAGAAGCGGCAGCGCAGCAAGGCCAGTTCGAACCCATGTACAAGAAGATGTTCGAGACGCAGAGTCAGTGGGGCGAAAAGCAGGTACCCGCAGACGAGGTATTCCGCGGATTTGCAACGGAATTAGGTCTCGACGTGGCCGCGTGGGAGGAGGCGTACAACGCTCCAGCCACCCTCGATCGAATCGAAGAGGACGTCGCCGACGGCACCGCCCTCGGCGTGCAGGGCACGCCCACATTCTTCGTCAACGGAAAGCAAATAGAGATCAAGACCTACGCAGACCTGGGCGCTGCGATCAAGAACGCTCTCGGTGAGCAGCAGTAGTCAGCGCCTGGCGGGCCCCAACCCGCTTCGGCGTGGCGAACCGAGACCGTAACGGGCTATGCCGTCCTGACCACCCGGCACAACGCTCGCGGACAGCGAAGGGCGTTTCGCTAACCCATTGACCCGGCTCACGAAGCGCGGTCGCGCGGGCTGATTACCCGCTCACCGTTCAACCCGGCTCAGCTGATAGACCTGTAGGCCGCGACGAGGGAGCGGCCTGCTTGCCTGGCCGACGCCGCCAGTTCGCCTTCTTGTGGAAGATCTCAGCGCGAGGTACCGCGAAGTCACTGCGGTTGGACTTGTTGCCCTGACGCTGGCGCCTGCATGGCCGGGAATCGGGCGCCACAGTTAGTTGCTCGTTTTTTGGCGATCCGCGACTAGCCGCGACGTCATCGCGCCGAACACGAGGCCGATCGTCGTATAGATGACAACCTGGGTGCCGAGCGCGTAAAGCCGGAAATAGTAGAGGACATCGGCGGGAAAGCCCTCATAGACGATCGCGCCTGTAGCGTCGCGCAGCGGTGCCGGTGTTTCGTTGATGGTCGGCAGTGCGAACATGACGATTGCCATCGCCGCCGCGTAGGCCCCAGCGGCGGCCAACACCCCATTAAAGGCACCCAACCTGGTCACCCATCGGCGAGCCAGTACCACCGCGCCGATCAGAAGCGCCCCCGAGAGCACCACCATCAACACGTACAGCAGCGTGCGTTCACGGACGGTCTGGTCAAGACTCAACGCTGGTGGGTTGGCGGGGTATTTCAAGTTGGGTACGACGTACAAACTCAGCAGCATGCCGCCCGCGATGTAGAGCGAGAGCAGTCGTGCCGACACACCGCCGACACGGCCGTATGCCACCGCAAACACCACCGCGAACAAGGCGCCAATGGCGACGCTGAACGCGAGTAGACCGAGTCCCATGCCGATGTTCATTTGCACCGTGCGGGTGAACAGCTCGACGTTCTCTCCGTGGCCGGCGTGTCCCCCCGCCGAATCCATGGCCTCCCGGGCGGCACCCACGCCATCTTCGTACTCGATTGCCCGTGCAGTTTGCGGCGCAGCGAATAATCGCGCGAACACGAACGCCAGTACTCCCGCGCCGGCGCCAGCCAACAGGCCGCGCCAGATGATGTGCTTCTCCATCGTGTTCGTTCCCTTTCGGTTTCGGCATAACAAGGAAACATCAGCAGAGTGGTTCAGACTGGCGGTCGGGTCCATCGACTGGACCTTACGAGTGCCTCATCAGATGGCAGTTCGATCCTATGCGCGACCCGCCGCCGCGCCACATCTATGTGTCGATAATGCGCGCGACCGCATAGATTCGGCGACCTCGAAGTGGCTACAGAGAGTGGCCGGAAGCATAGGCTGTGGCCCAGTCTCGCACGCTGCGGGCGTACGGATCAGACTGGTTGTAAGCCCGCAGCGCTTTCATCCACCCCTGTGGCGTCGCCAGGTCGCCGCCGCGATTGCAGAGATAGCCGGCGGCCGACAGCGCAGCATCGTCGACATTGTCGGGACTGACGACGCCGTCGTTGTTGGCATCGACCCCATACAGCCGCCAAGTCTCCGGGATGAACTGCATCGGACCCATCGCCTGGGCGAATCCGGGCTCACCGTCGGGCGAGCCGCCGCCGTTGTCGATGATGCGCATATTGCCGTTCGAGCCATCAAGGCGTACACCACGAATCGGCGGAGTGACATCCCCGTTCGGGGCGATGGTAGCGCCGCGAAAGGTGCCGTTGCGGCTCTCGACCATGCCAATCCCCGCCAGCGTCGTCCAAGCCAGCTGGCAGTCGGGGTTCTCGACGTGGGCGACTCTGGCCGCATAGGCATATGCCTCCAGCGCGGTAGCCGGCATATTCAGCGCCGGCGCCCGCTGGGCAGCCCAGACGCGCAACTGGTCGGCGGGTCGGCCGCGGGCAGGATAGTCAATGTAGGGCACCGGGGCGCCCGAGGGTGGCGGAATACCTTCGGGCATCGAGGTGCCGATCTGGCACGAACAGCTGGACGCCACCAGCATCGCGGTCACGCCCACAACGGCGACAACCCGCACACGCACCAGCGACACTGGACTCCCTCAAGCCATTCTGGTCGAAGCCATTGTGCCACGGGCCTGAAGCCGGGGGTTCACCTTGCGTGTTGTGGGCGCAGACGTCCGAGCGGTGGCAGAGCCCATCGCCCCGCTCGACCTCAAGCGGGCAACGCGCAATCTTGGAATACCAGAGCCGAGGCTCGACGGTGGGATGTCTAATCCCGCGTGATCGCGCGTTTCGAGGACATGGGCAGCGGCCGTCGCGCTGCCCCGATCGATTGGGGTTACCCAGCAGCGGGAGATCACGATCATGCAAGGCCTTCTCGCAGAGCCTGAGCCGACGCCGTCCTTCGAGATCGTGTGCACGTCGGGACGCCAATGTTCTTTGAGCAACAACGGCTACGTAGGCAATAGTCGGCGGCTCAGTCGGTGTTGATGGCCACCACGCCCGTCTAGACCGCGGCAGCGTGACGGTGAGGGCATCGCCGGTGCTCTGCATCACCGCCGGCGGTGACGGATCCGCGTTGGGATCTCGGCATCGCGTTGTGACTGCCAGCTCTAGGCCCGCGCCGCGGGTGGTCGGTCTGGGCTAGGTCCCAGGAGGGTTGCGGTGAACTCAATACAGCCAGTTCAGTTGATCCGCGACCAGCGCATAGCCGACGTAGGCCACCGTGTTGATGACACCGTGTGCGATGATCAGTGGCCACAGCCGACCGGTGCGCCGCCACGTGTAGCCGAATACCAGACCCATTACGACGTTGCCCAGCCCGGCGCTGAACCCTTGATACAGGTGGTAGGTGCCGCGCAAAAGGCTTGACAGCACGAGCGCGGTGACCGGGCGCACCCGCAGTTGGTGCAGCCGGGTGAGCAGAAAACCCACCACGATGATCTCTTCGGCCCAGGCGTTGGCGAACGACACCAAAATAAGGACGGGGATGCGCCACCACGTGTCGTTCAGTTCCGAGGGCACTACCGATGCGCTGAGACCCAATGCGCGGGCGGCAAGATACAGCGCCAGGCCGGGCAGCCCGATAAGGGCCGCGAGCCCGATGCCACCGAGCAGGTCGACCCGGCACCGTGGTCGGCCCAACCCGATTGCTGCCGGCCCAAAACCACTGCGCCACAAAAGGTATACCGCTAGAAGACCCCAAGCGACCAATTGGAAAACAGTCGCCAGATTAAGGCCGAGATCAATGAGGTCGAACGCGGAGCGGCGCGGGTTGAGCGCTATGGTCTGCCCCGCCAGGCCGAGCAGCACCGCCTCGATCAGATCCAGGATCGCGGTATAGGCGCTCAGAGCGAATGTCACCATCAACACAACGACGATCTCGATCCGCAGCGGCCGCCGCTGGTCGTCCGTGAAGGCGTCTGGGGCAGTCACTAAAAGCCACGGTAGCCTGCCAGGTTCAGACCTGCTAATCACATAACCTGTCGAGGAAGGGCAGCCGTCAGCGCCCGTGATCGTCTGGGGCGCATCATTTCTTGATTGCCCATACCCCTATCAAGACATCACTGGCCCAGCGTCAGGTCCACTGCTCATAGCCCATTCAGTCTCTCCGACCAGAAGGAGGTGATGTGTCTTGTTCTCCACGTGAGGGCCCGGTTTCAGATCCGGGGTGTTTTGCTGCCTTCTTCCGGCGGTTTCGCCTATGTTGCCAGAACGCGATCGCACCTCCGAGCGCGAGACCGACGCCGGCCGCTGTGAGTACAGACGCCTTGGTGTCCGAACCGGCGGGCGCCGGGGGAGACGGGTCAGCGGTGATGGGTGCTGCACGGGCTGGCGCGGTTGTGGGTGAAGTCTGTTCGGGGACGCTGGCGATGGTGAAGGTGTAAGCGCCGGAGACAGGGTGGCCGTCTGCTGAAACCACGCGGTAGCTGACGGTGTATAGGCCCGTTGTGAGTCGGTCGGGTCCGACGGCGACGGTGAGGCGCGGCCCTTCGACGCTTGCCGACCCGGACACCCAGTTGCGACCATCGGCGCTGGTGACGGCGACGTCAGCGAACGCCGGATTGATCTCCTCGGAGAAGTTCAGCACGACGGCGGCTAATGGGGACGTCACGCTCGCGTCCTTGGCCGGGTCAGAACCAACGAGTGAGGTGTGCGCGGCGGCAACCCCGACCCCGGACAGCCAGAAGGCCAGCGCCGCCAGTGTGGTCATGACGGTGCGAGTGGCCAGGTTCACGGTCCTCCTTGAGCTTCGCGTCCGTCGCGCCAACACGGGGTCCGCGCACCTGAGTGTATGTTCTGGTCTGGCAACGCCAACGCCAACGCCAGTCACGCGTGCCTCAACACCGGCACCCTTGCAGGCAAGGGCTTCTACGACAACACCAAACGTACGACAACACCAAACGCCGCATAGTCGTCGAAGCCGTCAACACGGTGGGACCACCCTGTCCGGTACCGACCGACGGACTCGGCGATGGAACATTCCCTGGGAACCGTGGGGGCGGGCAACACAACGCTAGCCGGCTAGTAGCGGCGCACGTTGTAGATCGGGGCCGACGAGATCGGCGCCACCTTCACCGGAGTGCCGTACGTCGAGGCGTGCACCATGTTCCCGTCGCCGATGTAGATGCCCGCGTGTGAGGCGTCCGAGTAGAAGGTGACGATGTCGCCAGGCTGTACCGCGGTCGTCGCCACGGGTTGTCCGCCCGCCGCGAGCGCCTGACTGGATCGGGGGAGCGATTTGCCGTTCTGCAGAAATGCCCACTTGATGAGCCCCGAGCAGTCGAAGGCATCTGGTCCTGTCGCGCCCCACGAGTAGGGCGCACCCACACGGGTCAACGCCGCCTGCACGACGGCGGCCCCGTCGGCTGAGTTGGACGGACCCGGCCCCGCCGGCGCTATCGCCTCGGGCATCGCCATGATGGCCGGGTTTGCCGCTGGGGGGGCCGGCGGCGTGGGCGGCACGGGACCGGGATCGGCAAGCGCTGCACGTTGGTCGGGAGTGAGTGCGCGATATAGCGCCTCTACTTCGGCGATCTGTGTTCGCAGCCGGCTCTGCTTGGATTGCAGGCTTGCGCTGACCGCGGACGCCTGCTCCGTGGCAGTACGAGCTGCCAGCGCCGACGACTGCGCCGCACGCGCTGCGTCGTCGGCACGGGTCGATGCGGCGCGGAAAGCCTCGATACGGTCCGACATCTGAGTGGCCATCACCTTGCTCGCCGAGAGTTCGTCGAGGAGGCGTTGCGGAGACTCCGCGGTCAGCGCCGCGCTGATTGTGCTGGTGGAACCGCCCATGTAAGACGCAGCTGCCACCTGGTTCACGGCGGTCTGGTACTCACCGAGGTCGGCTCGCGCCGCGGTCATCGCCGCCAGTTCGGCGCGTTGACGATCCTCAGCCCTGCGCTGCGCCGTGAGTTTCGCCGCGAGGTCGAGTTCGGCCGAATAGACCGCTTCCGTGGTCCGCTCGGCCTCCCGAGAGAGCTCCGTCAAGCGGGCCAAGGCATCGGCAGCCGGGTCGGCCCACCCGACGCCGGCCGAGTCGCCGAGTGTCAGTGCCAGCACGATCGCCACGACGAGAGCACCCGCCGATCGGCATACCGCGCCATGGCGGTTCATCCTCAAAACACCAGTCCTCACCCCGCAGGGACATCTATGGTCTAGCTACGTAGGTCACGGAAAGATTACGAGTAACTGCGTCCAATGTCCACGCGCGCGGCATCGCTCAGCGGCCGTACACTTCGATCGCGCGCGCTCCATCGCATGAGGAACCGCTCAAAACCGCCTTTCCGCAGCATGTTTCGGGCAGGCGAACCATGGACCTGACGCCGCTACTATCACATATTTACTATGTGCAATAGTAGGTAGGAACTCAGTAGACCGTCTGCGGACTTGGCTCGACGAGGAACGACATGACAAGTGGCACCGCCATCACGGCACGGGTTCATTCCCTGAATCGGCCCAACATGGTCGCCGTGGGGACGATCGTGTGGTTGTCCAGTGAGCTGATGTTCTTCGCCGGTCTGTTCGCGATGTACTTCACCGCTCGCGCTCAGGCCGAGGAGTGGCCGCCACCACCCACCGAGTTAAACCTCGCGCTCGCAGTGCCGGTGACCCTGGTCCTCATTGCGTCCTCGTTCACTTGTCAGATGGGTGTATTTGCCGCCGAGCGCGGCGACGTGTTCGGCCTGCGCCGGTGGTACGTCGTCACGTTCGTCATGGGGTTGTTCTTCGTGCTCGGCCAGGGGTACGAGTACCTCAGCTTGGTGCGTGAGGGAACCACGATCGCTGGCAGCGCTTATGGGTCGGTCTTCTACCTCACGACGGGTTTCCACGGGTTGCACGTGATCGGCGGTCTCGTCGCGTTCATCCTGCTGCTTGTGCGCACGCGCATGAGTAAGTTCACTCCCGCCCAGGCGACCGCCGCCATCGTGGTGTCTTACTACTGGCACTTCGTTGATATCGTGTGGATCGCGCTCTTTGCCGTCATCTACTTCGTGAGATGACGGGGGGCACGCCGCGCAGGTGTCGACGATCCCGAAGGTGGCCGGCGCGGGCGGCCGTTGTCGTCGCAGTCGTGGCTACCCTCCTCGGACTCGCCTCGACGGTCGCGGCGAACGTCGCCGCGGAGCCGACGTCGGCGCAGGCCACCTCGACAGCTCCGCCACGACCCGTGGGCTCAACGCCGACCAAACACTCCTACGACGACACGCACCCCGACCAACCCGAAGTCGCGAACCCGGCGCTGTGGATCCTGGGTGGCGCCGTCGCGGGACTGGTCGCGATCGCCGTCATCATGTTGAGAGCGGGCAGACCTGCACGCCATCACCTCAACCGGGGGCCGTGACCTCAACGGCGAGTGAACGCTTCTGCGCCGATGGATCGCGAGCATGGTCGATCCGGCCCACCATGCCAGTCCGGTCATTCGGGTGAAGCCGGTGCACTAACATCCTACGTAGTCCCTACGTAGGATGTGGCGTGCGCAGCGGGCTCTTGCACCAGGGTCGCCGCCGAACGTCCCGTAACGGAGGTCGTTGTGTCGTCGCCAAAGTTCACGCCCTACGTTGCGCAGCTTCGAGTCGGCAGGCCTATATCTCAACGAGCGAACGTGAGAGGCGCTCAAATGACTCATCGACTGACCGATGCGCCTCGAATGTCGCGGTCGCGGCTGGACATGGGTGTTGAGCGTTGGTGCCGGCGGCGACCCCCGACACGTTGGTCACCGTTGATGCGGCGCGGCATCGCTGCAGGCCTGAGCGCGGTACTGCTCGGTGCCGCAGTGTCCGGATGCTCCAGCGGAGCCGATGCCGTCGCGCAGGGTGGCACATTCGAGTTCGTGTCGCCGGGCGGGCAGGTCGACATCTTCTATGACCCGCCGCTGAGTCGTGGTCGGCCGGGGCCGATAAGCGGACCCGACCTGATGGACCCTGACCGCACGTTGTCACTTGATGACTTCTCCGAGAAGGTGGTTGTGATCAACGTGTGGGGTCAGTGGTGTGGTCCTTGTCGAACCGAGATGCCAGAACTACAAAGGGTGTACGACGCGACCCGCAACGAGGGAGTCGCCTTCCTGGGCATCGACGTCCGCGACAACAATCGCGAAGCGGCGGTTGACTTCATCGTCGATCGCAAGGTCACCTTTTCATCGATCTACGACCCACCGATGCGCACGATGATCGCTTTGGGCGCGAGGTATCCCACGACCGCTATTCCATCCACCATCGTCTTGGACCGGTCACATCGCGTCGCCGCGGTGTTCCTGAGGGCGCTGCTCGCCGAGGATCTCGAACCGGTGGTCCGTCGGCTCGCCGCCGAGACCGCAACCGGCTCCGGACCACCGCGGTGAACGGTGACCCCGCCCCGGCCGCACGTCACCGCGGGGCCCGGCCGAGGCTCAGGCGCAACGGTGCGACTCGACGGAAGGCGGCACCGTGATTGGTCAGGTGGTGCTCCCCACCTCGCCGCCGTCGCTCTGGGCGATGCTCGGTTGGCTAGTACCACCGGTTCCTTTATTGCCCGTATTAGCAATTGTTTTGGCGGTCTGGTACCTGCTCGCCGTTCGCGTCGTCAGATCGCGGGGCCGCCAGTGGGCGTGGAAACGGACGGCGAGCTTCCTGGCGGGCTGTATCGCCCTGGCGGCGGTGACGGGCCTGGCCATCGACGGCTACGGCTACCGACTGTTCAGTGCCTTCATGTTCCAGCACCTCACGCTCTCGATCCTCGTCCCGCCGCTGCTGGTGCTGGGTGCGCCCGGCAGGCTGCTACTGAGGTCCACGCCCCATCGTGGACTCGGACGCTACGTCGTCATCTCCGCGCTCGGCGGACTGCGCTGCCGGGCAAGCAGAATCGTGTTGCACCCCGGCTTCACCATTCCGGTGTTCCTGTTGAGCTACTACGGCCTGTACCTCTCCGACCTGTTCGACGCGGCGGCGGCCAGCGTGGCCGGACACGTCACACTGCAAGTGTTCTTCCTAGTCAGCGGCCTGTTGTTCATCGTGCCGATCCTGTCGACCGGTCCCTTGCCGGTCCGGCAGAGCAACCTCGGACGCTTCTTCGACATCTTCGTCGAGATGCCGCTGCACGTCTTCATCGGCGTCATCCTGATGATGGCGCCTCGGACGCTCACCGAGACCTTCGCCCAACCTCCGCCGGACTGGAACGTCGACCCCGTCGCCGACCAGGGGGTCGCCGGCGCCTTGGCGTGGTCCTACGGCGAGCCGGTCGCCCTGCTGACCACGGTGATCTTCGCCATCCGATGGCGCCGTGACGAGGAGTTGGAGTCGGTGAAGAGGGAGGCCGACGTCGAACGCGACGACGCGGAATTGGCTGCCTACAACGCATTTCTGCGCCAACTGCACCAACAGCGCTGACCAGCTGCCCATCTGCCGAACACCGCCACGACGAGACGTGGGCAATATCCTGGCGCCGGACCTAGGTCGCCGCACATCGCCATCCCCGGAGAACCGCCCTAACTGCATCCGGTGGTGCGGCCGGAATCGTAAACCGTGCTGCTGATCATCAATTCGAGATACTGGCCCGCGACCTGGCGACGAGGGCTTTGTGTATCAGCGCATTCGCGCAACGATGGTTGCAACGGCTGCGAGAGCCGCCCATACCGCATGGATCGGTAATCGGGTCTTTACGGAATCCTCACTGACGCAGTCTATTCCGAATTCACTGGCATAGAAGAGGAGGAGACGATGAATGCCTTAGGCGCCCGGGCGCAGGCTCGACTATCCGGCGCTAGGGGACCATCGCCGCACCTGGTGCCGCGTGACAGTCAAGCAATGGTCATATACGTAGTCACATAGTAGGTTAGTGGTGTGAAGAGTGCACTGGCCGTGTCCTGCCAGGGACCGCGGTCGACTTGGCCACACCAGCATCACGCGCGGTCGGCGGGTCGGCTAGCTCGCCGA
The DNA here is from genome assembly GCF_048513595.2 of Mycobacterium sp. smrl_JER01. Taxonomy (NCBI): domain Bacteria; kingdom Bacillati; phylum Actinomycetota; class Actinomycetes; order Mycobacteriales; family Mycobacteriaceae; genus Mycobacterium; species Mycobacterium sp. smrl_JER01. The sequence goes on from NZ_JBLXXK020000002.1 coordinate 190,021, forward strand.
TGGATCGCGACTGCGCTATTGCTGGCGCTGAGTTTGGCGGTGCTGGCCTTGCTCGTAGCCGACCCGGCCGCCGCTCACCTCATGGGCGTCTAGCTATCAGTACAAGCACCAAGCCCCTTGCGTAGCTGCAAGTTCAACAAGGACGCCGTCCAGCACCGTATTAGGACGCGCCAACGGTCGGTCGGGAAGTCGTTTGGCGCGTGAGCCGTCTACGCGAAGCAGATCAACACGCCCGCTAGGGACAGAGCGACGATCGCCAACGGTGTAGTGGCCATCGCTGCTACTGCACCGCTGAGCGTGACTTGGGTGCGGATGCGGGCAAACCTTCGTGGTGGCTTCAATAAGCGTTCGGCACGAGCGAGCACGGCGATACCGGCGGCGGCCAGACCGTGCGCCGGGGTGGTGGCGCCCGAGAGGGTCAACAAGCCAGCGAGCAGCGGCTGACGGCCGTGGCGACGAGCGGCCGCGTCGTCGGCGCACATCTCTAATAGAGAACTGATATGGCTGGCGGCGCTCGCGAAGAGGCCGCAGGTGGGCAGCGCGGCGGTCAGGCCGCGGGTCGCGGCGACGACGTAGGCGTGCCGGCCATCTAGGTGAGCACGCTCGTGGGCGACAACGGCAGCCAGTTGGTCTTCATTGAGTGCGGCAAGAGCTGCGGAGGTCACCACAATCGCCGGTGGGCGGCCCGCCACGCAATACGCCGCAGGCTCGGATGCTTCGATGACCACGACATCGCTGCCGTACGACCTGCCCACCAGGCGTACGGCGTCGGCATGCGCGAAAGTGTGGGAGCGCATGCGCCCCAGAGCGCGGCCGATTCGAAAGACGACGGCGATCAGACTACCGACGGCGATGGCTACCGCGACGGTTGCGACGGTTCGGGCCGGCCACCCGGCGTGGCCGACGAGAATGGCGCGCAGACGTTCCAGGCACGTGACGAGCAGCGCGTCGGGGCTGTCCCAATGCCCAGCGGCCTCGATGAGCAGCAGCGCGACGGCGGCGACCGCGCAGCCGATCACCGTCACGACAGCTGTGATCCACGCGGCTATCGCCAGGCGCGGAGCCCCGCCGTCGGCCGTGATGTGAACCAGCACCTTCGGTCCGGTGTACAGGACTGCCGCGACGTACAGCAGCAACGCCGCCGCGACGGTCATCAGCGACCCGACTTGCGGGCCAGACGCCGCAGCGCAGCACGCAAATCAGCGGATTCCTCCGCGTCGATCTGCGCCACAAAATGACTCAGGATCGCCTCGGATCGACCGCCGCCGCTCAGTGCCTCCAGCATGAGTCGTGCACTGTGCTCCTCGCGAGTCAGCGTTGGCCGATAGCGATAAGCCTTGCCGTCGCGTTCACGCGACAGCCAGCCTTTGCTGTGCAAGTTGTCCATCGTCGACATCACTGTGGTGTACGCAATGTGGCGTTCGGTGCTCAACTCGTCGAAGATGTCCCGTACCGTGGTGTCGGCGTCAGGGTCACGGTTCCAGAGGCGATCCATGATCGACGCCTCGAGTTCTCCGAAGCCACGCACCCGAGCCATGATCGAACCTCCTGAATTGGTCAGTAGGTAGCTTACGGTGTCGATCGGCGTGCCGACGCTGAAGTGAGCGCGCGGCACCGACTGCAACCTCGCAGCGGCCAGCCGGGCCAGGCAGGATCCTACTGAGGAAGTCAGTAATTGAGCTGGTAGCCTTCAGCGGCGGGCATGCACTTCGCGAATGCTGCCGGCCATGAGGCCGGGCCTTCGACCCCTCGGATCGCCCGGCCTCTCCAGGGCGCCTAGCCGTCGGGTACTCCCCGTTCCCCCAACCACGCCATCGGGTCGATCTTGTCAGTTCCATTGCGATGCACCTCGAAGTGCAGATGCGGTCCTGTCGAATTGCCTCGGTTGCCCATGGTGGCGATCTGGTCGCCGGCCATCACCCGCTGGCCGGTTTGCACCATGGTGGTGTCAATGTGCCCGTAGAGCGTCACGGTGCCGTCCCCGGCACGAATCTTGACCCACATGCCGAAACCCGGTGTCGGACCGGAAGCTATGACCTCGCCATCTGATGCGGCGTATATCGGAGTACCGACGGCGTTGGCGATGTCGAGACCGGCGTGCAGGGTGCCCCACCGGGCTCCGAAGCCCGATGTCAAGATGCCTCGGGAAGGAAAAACGAACTGTGGGCGCCGAAGTCGTGCCTCCCGCTGTGCCCGCTCCTGAGCGTAGGCCGCCCCGTTGGCCAACTCCTGTCGATGGATCCCGGCATCAAAGCTGTTCGCCACTGGGATGATCTGCATCCCCGAAGGGTCGGGCAGGGCAGCCGGGGACGCCGCAGTGTCTGCGACCAAAACCGGCTGCTGCGCATCGGCTGCGTTGACCGCTGTATTCGCTGCGGCAGCGATCGCGCCAACGGCGATAGCCGTGACGACCAGCCTGCTGTGCGCCGCGCCGGTGGCCGGGGGGATTTTTCGATGCGCCCCACAAGAAGCGCGGACGGTAGCGCCCGACAGCGCCCGGTGAGACGGAAGTGGGCTTCCCGGAAGCCTTGCCCCGCCGACGGGGATTGGCACGGTCGGCGGTTCTGACTTCGAAGCATCTCTCGGTGAGAGGAGCAGCCGCGGAGACTCGTCGACCACATCGTTGAGGTCGTCGAGTTCAGGTGCGTTCAACACCGCGAGCTCGATGGCAAGGGGATCAGTGCAATAGTTGGGCATATCCAGCATCGCGCCGAACTCGCCGAGGGCGATGATCTCGGTGACGTCGTTGGCGAGATCGGCCGGCGCGTTTGGTTGCGCGATCCGGTGATGCACCACTTCGAGACGATCCTTTGCCGTTACCAATTCGTTATCTGGTTGGCGAGACGCTAACCCAATGCCCGCGATTGGGCAAGCCGCCGACCGTAGCGAGGTCCCCCCGGCATGGCAACATGCTTCGCGCAAAGGGTTGAGGCGCAATCAGTTTGGTTACGTCAGAACGCAGCGCTGCACACAATCTCGATCCTTGGTACGTACGTAGTAGATTGCGAGTTACGGACGATCGCCAAGGATGGATGTCGTTCGGCGACCCACCTCGAAACAACTCCCGTCGTCGCCGGATAGCGCAACGCCGCGCGCGCAGAAAACGACCCTTCAGCGCTGGCCGGAGCGGGCGCGAGTGCTCTGCACCCGCCCCGGCGGGGCACCCGTCACCGGGCGATGTGGCTCACGCCCGGATCCGGGATGGCGCAGCTACGCAAGGTAGTACTAAGCTCCGCCGTAGAGTATCCTACGTATCTAGTCAGTAGATAATGGGAGCGCGTTCCGGCGCGTGGCGGAAGGGATTCAATGGTTGCCGATGCGCCACCGATCGCGGAACTGGAGGCACGCCGTCCTTTTCCTGCCCGGATGGGCCCGAAAGGCAACCTGATCTACCGGTTGATCACGACCACCGATCACAAGCTGATCGGCATGATGTATTGCGTCGCGTGTTTCGCCTTCTTCCTCATCGGTGGGTTGATGGCGTTGTTCATTCGCACCGAATTGGCGGTGCCGGGGCTGCAGTTCCTGTCCAACGAGCAGTACAACCAGCTGTTCACGATGCACGGCACCGTGATGCTGCTGTTCTACGCCACCCCGATCGTGTTCGGCTTCGCGAATCTGGTGCTGCCGCTGCAGATCGGCGCCCCCGATGTCGCGTTCCCGCGACTGAACGCCTTCTCGTTCTGGCTCTTCCTCTTCGGCGCGCTGATCGCCACTGCCGGGTTCATCACCCCCGGTGGTGCTGCGGATTTCGGCTGGACCGCCTACACACCCTTGTCGAGTGCCATTTATTCACCAGGCGCCGGCGCCGACCTCTGGATTCTCGGCCTGATCGTCGGTGGGCTGGGCACAATCTTAGGCGCGGTCAACATGATTACCACCGTGGTGTGTATGCGTGCGCCGGGCATGACGATGTTTCGGATGCCGATCTTCACCTGGAACATCCTGGTGACCTCGATCCTGGTGCTGCTGGCGTTTCCGCTCCTGACCGCGGCATTGTTCGCGTTGGCCGCTGACCGCCACCTGGGCGCGCACGTCTACGACCCGGCCAACGGCGGTGTTCTGCTGTGGCAGCACTTGTTCTGGTTCTTCGGCCATCCAGAGGTGTACATCATTGCGCTGCCGTTCTTCGGCATCGTGTCGGAGATCTTCCCGGTGTTCAGCCGTAAGCCGATCTTCGGCTACACGACCCTGATCTACGCGACGCTCGGTATCGCGGCGCTGTCGGTGGCGGTGTGGGCGCACCACATGTACGCCACCGGTGCGGTGCTGTTGCCCTTCTTCTCGTTCATGACATTCCTGATCGCGGTACCGACGGGCATCAAGTTCTTCAACTGGATCGGCACGATGTGGAAGGGGCAGTTGACGTTCGAGACACCGATGCTGTTCTCCATCGGCTTCATCGTCACGTTCCTGCTCGGTGGCCTGTCCGGTGTGCTGCTGGCCAGCCCACCGATCGACTTCCAGGTCACCGACAGCTATTTCGTGATCGCGCACTTCCACTACGTCCTCTTCGGCACCATCGTGTTCGCCACCTACGCGGGCATCTACTTCTGGTTCCCGAAGATGACGGGCCGCCTGCTCGACGAGCGCCTCGGCAAACTGCACTTTTGGCTAACCTTCATCGGCTTCCACACCACGTTCCTGGTGCAGCACTGGCTGGGCAACGAGGGCATGCCGCGCCGCTACGCCGACTACCTGCCCAGCGACGGCTTCACCACGCTGAACATCGTGTCCACCATCGGTGCATTCATCCTGGGCGCCTCGACGCTGCCGTTCCTGTGGAACATCTTCAAGAGCTGGCGCTACGGCGAGGTCGTCACCGTCGACGATCCGTGGGGCTATGGCAATTCGCTCGAGTGGGCCACCAGCTGCCCGCCGCCGCGGCACAACTTCACCGAGCTGCCCCGCATCCGGTCGGAGCGTCCAGCCTTCGAGCTGCACTACCCGCACATGGTCGAGCGGATGCGCGCCGAAGCCCACGTGGGTCGCGCGCACGGTCCCGAGGACGGCGACGTCACCAGGATCGACGACGTCGAAGTGCGCACCTAAACGGCCCGCCATGATGCCGAAAAGCGAGAAAGTACGCCATTCCATTCTGATGCAACGCCATTCGCAGGACGTTCGGATTCTGAGGCAGATGCGCCCGCGGTCGAAGCCAAGGTGGGTCGGCGAATCGCCTGGGCCGTCGAAGTGATCAGGGGAGACTTCGAGATGGCTGAGGTGATGTGGGAGGCCGCCGAACCCTGCCTATCAGAAGAGCAGCGTTTGGCCGCGCTCACGGCGCTACATGTTGGTGAGCCGAGCCAGGCCCTACTGGTGGTGGTCACAGCCCTATCCCGCAGCGGGCACCCCCTGCCGTCCGCGTTACACGTGGAGTTCCAGGAATGGTTGCGCCGGCGTCCAGGTTCAGGATCGCCCGCCGATTGGACGCTCCTCGAAATTCGCGTCGCGGCAGCCGACGTTAGGGCAACTGCCGACGTGGGCATGATCGACGGTCGTTACGGCGAAGCAACCCTCTGTTACTTCGTTCTCGACGACGCCGGCGTGGTCGATGCCTCCCGCGAGCACCAAGCCGCCGCGCTCAGGAAATGGCTATCAGCTAATCGACCGAGCCCACCGCTCCGAACGGATATGCGGCTCAATGGCTTCGGATATCTCCTTGATGACCCCCACCCTCCGTCATGCGATGGGCTAGACACGCCGTGAACGTTCACGGGTCGTGGCAGCCGCCCGCACGCCGGACGTGGGCGGCGGCGATTGTCTCTCGGCGGCGCCGCGCTCGCCATCGAATCTTTCTGGTCGATGCATCCGCTCAATCGACATCGGTGTGACGCATCGTGCCGACGTGGCTGACTTCGTGGACGAGGGTTGACGGTTCATATGCACACATGCGTATTATCGCATGTATGGCAGATCGCAACGGCGAGAGGGTGAGCCGGCTCGGCCACGACGGAACGCCCACGAATAGGACCCTGGCTCTCGACCTGACAGACCTGCTTCCCGGTAGCGACGAGCGTTGTGCTGACCGCCTGACGCGCGGCCTGGTGGATGACGGGATCATCGAAGTGGCCCACGTCATCGATGGCGACACGACCAAACCCCGCCTGTGTGTGCACTACGACGCCGAGGCTGCGTCCGCAACAGAAGTGCAGCGGCGGGCTCTGCAGGCGGCCGACACGATCACGTCGACGTACGGGCACCTTCGCTGGTTGACTACAGGCACTCATGACGACGAGGCGATACGAACTGCGCTCGCCGACACGCTCTCGACGATGCCTGGCGTGGTCGCAGCAGTAGCGACACCCGATTCCATCGAGCTGGAGTTCGAGCGGGCGACGGTGACGGCCCAAGAGCTTGTAGACGTCATTGCTGCGCAGGTGGCGCCGTCGAGGAGTGCCGCCGCGGTTGAAGCCGCCGTCGCGCACGAGAAAGACGGCGCCGACCATCAACACGGTCACGGCGGGATCTTCGGCGAGCGCACCGAACTGGTCTTCGCGGGACTGGCGGGCTCGCTGCTGCTCACGGGCTGGTTACTGGCTGCCTTCGCCGATACGCCGCGCTCGGCCGAGGTGGTGGTCTACGGCCTGGCGTTCTTCTTCGGCGCGTTCTTCACCGTGCAGGAAGCCTTTGCCAGTGTGCGGCAGGGCCGGTTTGAGATCGACTTCCTCATGCTCGTCTCTGCCGCGGGTGCGGCGGCGCTCGGCGAAATCGCCGAAGGCGCGCTCCTGCTGTTCCTCTTCAGCGTCGGACACGCACTCGAGGGCTATGCGATGGGCCGGGCTCGCCGGGCGATCGAAGCGCTCGCCGAACTCGCCCCGAAGACGGCGCTGGTGCGGCGCGGCGGCACAGGCGACACCGTCGAAGTATCCGTTGCGGACCTGCGCATTGGCGACATCGTCGTCGTGCGCCCCAACATGCGTCTGGCCGCAGACGGCTTCGTCGTGGCAGGCAGCAGCAGCATCGACCAAGCCCCGGTGACCGGGGAGAGCGTCCCCGTCGACAAGAGTCCGGTCCCGGACGTGGCGGCAGCCGCCGCGTCACCCGAGCTCATCGACGCGGCATCGCGGGTGTTCGCCGGCACCATCAACGGTGCCGGCGCCATCGAGGTTCAGGTGACCCGGCTCGCGGGTGACTCCACCCTGGCCCGCGTGGTGCGTCTGGTGGCCGAGGCGCAAACCAAGACCACCTCCACGCAGCGCTTCACCGACCGGTTCCAGCGCGTTTTCGTGCCCGTGATCCTGGTCGGTGTGGTCCTGCTGCTCTTCGCCGGGTTCGTGGTCGACGAGCCGTTTACTGACACGGTGTACCGGGCGCTTGCCGTTCTGGTGGCGGCCAGTCCGTGTGCGCTGGCGATAGCCACGCCCAGCGCGGTGTTGTCGGCGGTGGCGAGGGCGGCGCGGGCCGGCATCCTGATGAAGGGCGGTGCCGCATTGGAGGAACTTGGCCGGGTCGATGTGCTGGCCTTTGACAAGACCGGCACCCTCACCGAGGGGCGGCCCAGGATCGCCGATGTCTGCGCCACAGCAGACAGCGACGACGCCGAACTGTTGAGGATCGCCGTGGCCGTGGAGGAGCAAAGCGACCATCCGCTCGCCCGCGCTATCGTCCGCGATGGCCGCGAGCGCCTGGCCGGTGCGGTGACACCCCGCGCGTCCGACGTCCGTGCGGTGATCGGCCGCGGCATCGTCGCGTCCGTCGATGGGATTGAGGTCTGGATCGGCAAGACGGAGTTGTTCACCGACGCCGCTCAGCCCCCGCCGCTTGAGTTGGCGGCAGAGGTGGATCGACTCGAACAGGCGGGGCGCACAACGATGCTCGTCCGCGCGGGCGACCGATGGTTGGGCGCGATCGGATTGATGGACCTTCCTCGGCCGGAGGCGTCGGCGGTCGTAGCACGTCTTGCCGCACTCGGCGTGACGAACACCGTGATGCTGTCGGGGGACAACCAGCGTGTGGCCGATGCCGTCGCCGCCGAGGTCGGTGTCGCCGACGCTCGCGGCGATCTGATGCCCGAGGACAAGGTGGCTCAGATCGCCGCCCTCCGGGAACGCGGCGGCCGCGTTGGGATGGTCGGTGACGGTGTCAACGATGCGCCCGCGATGGCTGGCGCGAATGTGGGTATTGCGATGGGGGCGGCGGGCTCCGACGTGGCGTTGGAGACCGCTGACGTTGCGTTAATGGCCGACGACCTGCGCGCGTTGCCGTTTGCGGTGAGCCTGAGCCGCCGCTGCTCGCGCGTCATCAAGCAGAATCTGTGGGCCAGTCTCGGAATCGTCGCGGTCCTCATCCCGGCGACGGTCTTTGGTCTGGGCATCGGTCCCGCCGTGCTCATTCACGAAGGCTCTACTCTTATCGTCGTCGCCAATGCGTTGCGCCTCCTCGGGATGCCGATGCAGTCGATAAACCCAGCAGCGCCGCGCGTTGAGCGTGCAGAAGAGACGCCATGACGATCGACCCGTTCAGCGCTGCAGATGAATTCGAGCATGCCGACGTCGACACTGTGGTCATCTTCGTCGACATCGCGGGGTTCACGGCGTTCACCGAGGCCCACGGTGATCATCGTGCTGCCGAACTGGCGGACCGGTTCGCCACCATAGCCGCGAGGGTCCTCGGGCCCGGCGACGAGATGATCAAGACCCTCGGCGATGCCGTGATGATCACCAGTTCGGACCCCGCCGCGGCGTTGGCTTTCCTTCGGCGACTCCACGACGAAACCCGGCGTATCGACGGCTTTCCGTTGTTGCGCGCAGGCATCTGTGCCGGGGCGGTGGTGAAGCGCCGCGGAGACGTCTTCGGGTCGACGGTCAACACCGCAGCCAGACTGGCCGCCGTCGCCCCGGCCAGGCCAAATCGTCGGCAACGCCGACGCCGCTTCCGCGCTTCGGGGAACGGATCTTCTCGCGACGACGTCGTTGGGCTCGCTTCGGTTGCGGAATGTCGGTGCGCTGGTGGAAGCGTTCGCCCTCGACGTCGGAACCCGCCACCAGGAGCACGTCGATCCGATATGTCGGATGCACGTCTCGACAGATGCACAATCGCTGACGATCACGCATGAGGAGGACACTTACCGGTTCTACTTCTGTTCGACGGCCTGTCTACGCCAATTCGCAGACCGCGTTGGCGATATGAGCACATCATCTGGTGACGGGGATTCGGCGTCCATTCAGTCGTTCTTGGGTGAGGTCGCGGTCCCTTTGGGCACGCTGAGGTCCCCGACGAGCGGGCGGGGGGCTGCACCGATGTCGACTCGTTCAACCTCCTGCTAAGGGCCGAAGTTCACCACATGCTCCCGAATGGTGTTCGCCATCAATACTATTCGCGCGAGACGAGACCGGTCGGGCCGTCGCAAGTATCGGACGCCTTGCCTATCGATATCTATCGACGCATAAACGTACCGTCCCGGTTAGGAGCGGACATGACCGGCGAGCACCTTCACGAGCTTCTGCACGACGACCGCCAGCTTCTCGACGTCCTGTACTACCAACTGACTAACTAACTAGTGGAGGGACTGAGTACGGGGAAGTGTCCACATCGCGCGCTGACTGGTCGGGGGCGCGCTGGCGAGCCCGCCGTCCCCCGCGTACGCCTGGCTGTTCTTGACGCCGGGAATCGGCTGCGCTGGCCTAGGAGGAGGGCCGCAACGAGGCGGCGGAGGAGCCCGGACACGGTGTGTAAGCGTTCACTCGCGGGGGGAGGCCAATTTCGGTACGAGCCTTGGCTTGCTCTCCCGCTGTGCCGTGCTGCGGCGACTACCAGTGCCTGTGGCGGATCCGTCTCTGATGGGTGTGCGTGCTTCGGTTCAGCGGCCCGGTCCCATCATGCCGTGACCCATGCCGGGACCCATCATTCCGTGACCCATGCCAGGTCCCATCATCCCGCCGTCCATCATTCCGCTCATCATCGCCGGCATCCCTTCGACGACGAATCCGGTGACTTCGCGGGCATGTTCGCGAATGGCGCTGGTCAGCTCGGGGTCGCTGGAGGTTTCGACCACCACCACGCCGCTGGCTGTGAGCGTGATCTGACGTTGATAATCGGCAGCACGGCGGAACAGGGTGGGCAGGCTTGAGCTCATGCAGGTGACTTCACTGCCCTGATCGAGGTGGGTATACATCGACGAGACGTGGGCCTGCAGTTCGGCGACGAGGTCGGCGGCGTCGGATTCGGTGGTGGTGCGCACCCCGCCGGGAATCTCTTCGACGGTGCGTCGAAGCTCCTGATGCCGCATGAACATGTTCATGTAAGCGCGCATATCCATACCGGTCGCGCCACCCATCCCGGGTTGGGCACGGCTGACAGGTATGTCGATAATGTTGCGCAAGACATACCCCAGGCCGAAGAGGGCCCCACCGGTGGCCAGCATTCTCAGCGCCGCTCGCCTGCTCATTCCGGTCATATCCGATGATCTCCTCGTGCTCTACATGTCGTGGGAATTCGCGTTGTCGGCGAACGCTTGGTGCAAGTTGCTTCCGTCTTAAGGCATTGGCGGCTTCGTGCCCGACGATCGCCGACTTAACGAGACAGTCTGAGATTGCTCCTACCGCAGCGTGAATAGGCTCTTGTGCGCTACGGACGGGGTGTAGTCGGCGTGGTTGTCGGCGGCTGCCACTGGCCGGGACCCCAAGGGCCTGAAGGCCCCATGTTCCCCGGTGACCACGAGCCCTGCGGTCCCATCATGCCCGGGCCCATCATGCCGGGCCCCATCATGCCGGGCGTTCCTTGACATTGCCCCCGATTACCGCCGAAACCGTCGGTGGCCCTGCCGATGAAGAACCCGGAAAAGAACACAACTGCAACGATGAACACTGCTGCGGCGGCGATGCCACTCCACGCCAAGGCGTGGTTCACCCCTCTGCGCTCTCCGGCCCCGGCGATTCGTTCACTTGTCGATTCAGGTGTATCGGTCATGCTTCCAATCTCCTTCGCTGTATCCGATTCTTGAGGTGCACGGTCGACCGGCACCGCACGATCCGCCGTCGGCGAGCCCGCGGCACTTGAGTCATCGTGATTCCTGGCTTTCGCGCAGCAGCGTCATTCGCCGCCGAAACTCATCCGCGTCGATGTCACCCTGCGCAAACCGTTGTGCCAAAGCATCTTCGGACCGGAATGAGGCTGCTGAATCAGCACGGTTGCGCTCTGTATCGCTACCGGCGAGATACCGGACGGTTAGCACGACCGCGGTGATCAGGGCGGCCGAGAACAGCACCATCACCGCGCTCATGAGGATCCAGCCGCTCCACCCCCAACCGCCCCACATGCAGCCGTCCGTGCCGTACATCATGGTTGCGAAACCCTTTCACTTGACTGGCCGGGAAATGTCTTACCTGGCACCACGATGAACTGGCAGGGTGCCCCGACGGTAGGGCCGATGTGCCTCAATATGCCCGCCAAAAGTGCGGAAACCCGTGAAGTTCCTGGCTCCGTGGAACGGCATCGACCAACGATCACTTTCCTTGCAGGCTTTTGCCTCGGCCCCAATCTACAATACCCCCACCGGTATCGCGGCGATAGTCTAGGGCCGGACCCAAACAAGGCTTTGGTCATCCGTGGGCGGCGGCAACAGCACGGCCCGGGCGAGCAATGCGCTGGACCGGTTCCAAACGTGAGAAGGACCGTCGGCGCTGCACCTGACGCCGGGCGATCAGCGCAGCGAGAACACGCCCGCGACGGACGCGAATCGCGAACCTGCCATAGGGATATTCGGTTTCGTGCTCCTCGGCCCGTCTGTCGATGTCGGCCCCATCGTTGACCCCGCAACCGCAGGTGACGGTCACAGCTTGGTCACCGTTGCATTCTTTGTCGCGTTGGCTCCGCACGCAGGGCAAAGCACCACCTGGTTGCCGGTGGCGGCCAGCAGCGATTCCGCCGACGCGAACAGGTCCATCGGCTCTGGGCGATTCAGGGAGTAGAACATCTGCTGGCCATCCCGGCGCCCGGTGATCAGGCCGCATGGAATAGGCAGGCCAGATGCGCAGACACAGTCCACTGTGCAATGCCCGACACGCTGATCAGATCCGCCGGCGCCATGCGTTCCCCGGCGCTCGGGATCGACGAGGCAGATCGACTCGCCATTCGGGCGGCTAGTGGTGTCGCTGGCGCCGACGCGGAGGCGTCTTAGGCCAATCTTAGGCCCGCTTAGACGTCAGATCTGCCAGTCCTGGGCTCCGTCGTTTTCGTCGTAGATGCCGACGGAGTTCTTGACGACGACCGGGTCCCCGCTGCCGAAATTGTCGTAGAACCACTGCGCATTCGCCGGGCTCAGGTTAGGGCAGCCGTGGCTGACGTTGCGTTTACCCTGATCAGCCACCGACCATGGCGCACCGTGAACGAAGATGCCAGCGTTGTTGATGCGCACCGCGTCCTGGACCTTGAGCTTGTAACCCTCAGCTGAGTCGACCGGCACACCGTAGGTGGAGGAGTCCATCACCATGTCGGCGAACTTCTCGAGCACGTAGTAGGTGCCGTTGGGCGTTTCGTATCCGGGCTTCCCCAAAGATACCGGCATCGTCTTCTCGAGTGTGCCGTTGCGCATGACCTCCATTTGGAGGGTGGCGTTGTCGATGGTCGCCACCAACGAGTCGCCGGTGCGGAAACTCGATTTCGTGCCGCTGGCATCGATGCTGACCGTGGTGTTGGCGGGCCAGAAGTCGATGGGCCGCCATCTGAGTTGGTTTGCGCTCATCCAGTAGAACTTCCCGGGGACTGCGGGGGTGGAGGAGATGTGGACGGCTCGCTCGGCCAGCGCGCGGTCGGCGATCGGCCGTTGGAAATTGATGATGATGGGTTTGGCGACGCCGACCGTCGAGCCGTTCGTCGGGTTGAACGTGGGGGGAGCGAAGACCGGTGGGCCGAGGTACGGCGCTGGGTTCTGGCCGGCGGGTGTCTCCTCGGCGGCCGTTGACGACGGGCCGGGAAATGGGCCGGATAGCGGAGGGAGGAAGGGATTCGGCGCTGTCGAGTCGGGGACCGTGAGGGGGTCGCCGGGTGTGGGCACGGGTATTTGTGGCTCGGCGGAGGCCGACGGCGCGGTCAGCACGGTCACAGCCGCTAGTGCGGCCGTCATCATGGCCATTAATGGCCTGGGTGGCGGGCACCGCATGCGGGCCTTCTCCCTTCCACTGGTCGCCGGCCGATGCTCGCGGCGGCTGACGACGATTTGTTGCTACGTAGTTTCATAGTAGATGATGTGGCGTCGGGTGCGGCAGCATGGGTGCGGACCTGCGTGGTAGATGAGTAGGTTCGGACACGGTGGATGCGGAGGGTGTCGGACGTCGTGGATGGTGTCACCGCTATCGCTACGTCTGGTCACGTGCTCCTCGCGGTGTTCGTGTCGGCGTTGGCTGGGTTGGTGTCGTTCGCATCGCCCTGCGTGGTACCTCTCGTACCCGGGTATCTGTCCTACCTTGCAGCGGTGGTCGGCGTGGATGACCAGGCGCGTGCCCAGCCGCTGGGCAGGGCACGTCTGCGGTTGGCAGGGGCCGCAGGGTTGTTCGTTGCCGGGTTCACGGCGGTGTTCCTCATGGGAACCGTCGCGATTCTGGGTCTGACGACGACGATCATCACCAATGGAGTGTTGTTGCAGCGCATCGGCGGAGTCGTCACGATCGTGATGGGTCTGGTGTTCATGGGTTTTTTCCCTGCGCTGCAACGCGACGCACGCTTTACTCCCACGTCGTTGTCCACCCTGTGGGGTGCGCCGGTACTTGGGGCGGTGTTCGGGCTGGGCTGGACCCCGTGTTTGGGCCCGACGCTGACGGGGGTCATCGCTGTCGCATCTGCTACCGAGGGGCCCAACGTCGCTCGCGGAATCGCACTCGTCGTCGCCTACTGTGTGGGCCTGGGCGCTCCGTTCGTGCTATTCGCGTTGGCATCCGGACGGGCGATGCGGGCACTGGGCTGGCTGCGCCGAAACACCCGGCGAATTCAGGTCTTCGGCGGCGTGCTCCTCGTCGCGGTCGGCATCGCCCTGCTGACCGGGCTGTGGAACGAGGTGGTGTCGTGGGTGCGCGATGCGTTCGTCACCAACACCACACTTCCGATATGACGCAGTCGCGTTCGAGCGCACCGCGCCGTCGCTCTCCCCGGGGATCCATGTGCTGATCGTGAACCGCCGGAGCCGTGACGGTGAAAACATCGCGGGATCGGAGTGGGGGCGGTGATGGCGACGTCTGCCGCTCCCCGACGCTGGGTGGTGCGGGTTGTGTTGCTGGGTGTGGCAACGATTTCGGGCGTTACCGCCGCGGCGATCGGCGCTTTAGCGTTGCCTGAGGTTCTTGCGGTGACCGGGCTCAGCGATCCGGGGCCCTTCACTACCTACGGGCTGTCGTTCGTGCGCGCCGCCGGAGAGATCGCTGCGGTGGTGGCGATCGGACACTTCTTGTTCGCGGCGTTCCTCGTGCCGCCGCAGCCCAGTGGAGTACTCGACGTCGACGGTTACCGGGCGCTTAGGGTGGGCGGTGCCGCTTGTGCGGTATGGGCTGTGTGCGCTGCGCTGTTGGTGGCGCTGACGATCTCCGACGTGTCGGGGGTACCGTTGACCGAGCTCACCCCGCTGGACATATGGTCGGCGGCCGACCTGGTCGAAACCAGCGCGGCATGGCGCACCACCTCGATTCTGGCGGCGTTCGTCGCCGTAGCGAGCCTGACGGTGCTGCGCTGGTCGTGGACTCCCGCACTACTGGCGGGCGGCCTGATGACGTTGATGCCGCTGGCCGTGACGGGGCATTCCTCATCGGGCGGCTCACACGACATCGCGACCAACAGTCTGATCATTCACCTGGTGGCCGGGACATTGTGGGCGGGCGGATTGCTGGCGCTGCTCGTGCACACGCTGCGAGATGGCAGCCACACCGACATAGCCGCCCGGCGGTTCTCGGGTCTGGCGCTGTGGTGCTTCGCGGCGATGGCCGTGAGCGGAATCGTCAACGCGGCGGTCCGGATCGACGTGTCAACCATGCTGGACAGCAGCTACGGGCTCCTCCTCGTGGCGAAGGTGACGGCGCTGGTCGGCCTCGGTGTGATCGGCTGGCGACAGCGACAGACGTCGATCGTTGCGCTGCAGCGTGATCCGACGTCGCGCCGACCCCTTCTTCGGCTCGCACTCACAGAAGCCGCCCTGTTCGGCGTCGCAATTGGAGTGGCGGTCGGGTTGGGTCGCACGCCACCGCCGCCCGCGACGCGCGAACCGCTTCCGGCTGAGGCTGCGCTCGGCTTCGATCTCGCCGAGCCGCCGACGATCGCCCGGGTGTTCGTGGAATGGCGATTCGACCTGATCTTCGGCACGGCGGCGTTCGTCATCGCCGGTATCTACCTTGTTGCGGTGTATCGGCTGTCTCGCCGCGGCGCCCCGTGGTCAACGCGGCGCACCGTGTCGTGGCTGATCGGTTGCCTCGCTTTGCTATTCGCCACTTCATCAGGACTCGGCATGTACATGGCGGCAACGTTCAGCATGCACGCCGTCGCTCAATTGATGCTCACGATAGTGGTGCCGGTGTTGCTCGTGCAGGGCGCACCGGTGACCCTCGCGCTGAAGGCATTGCAGGCAGTCGATCCCAACGGGGTGCCTGGTCCCCGCGAATGGCTTGTCAGCGCGCTGAATTCATCATTGTTGCGTTTCATCGCTCATCCGTGGACGGCGCTCACGCTTCTGGTGGTGGGCGTCTACGGGCTCTGCCTCAAGGTCGTCTTCGATGCCGCCGTGAGCGAACACGCCTCGCACATGCTGATGATCGGGTACTTCCTGCTCAGTGGAGCACTGTTCTTCACCGCTGTTGGCGGTGTGGAGCCGGTGCCACGGTTGATGCCCAAGCGGGGCCGGATCGCGATGCTGTTGTTCGCGCTGTCGCAGTTCGTCATTGCTGGGGTCGTGGTGATGAACATGCGTGAGGTTCTCGGTGGCGCCTTCTACCGCTCCTTGAAACTGAGCTGGCATGCAGACTTGCTGAGCGACCAGCGGTTGGGAGGCCAAGTCATCGCTGCCGGCGGGCTTGTGGCGGTGATGGCGGTGATCGCGGTGCAGATCGTGCCGCGCCGCCGCTCGACTGCGATCGAGCAGATGACGACCACGGCTAGCCTCGGCTCATGACGAGGTACCGCACCGTCGGCATAACGGCCTGCATCGCCCTGGTCCTGGGGCTGAGCGCGTGCAGTGACACCGCCCCCGTATCGCGGCGTGACATCGCCGTCACTCACAACGACGCCGATGTCGCCTTTCTCCAGCAGATGATTCCTCACCATGCTCAGGCCATCGAGATGTCCGATCTCGTGGTGACGAAGTCAGACGCCGACCCACAGGTCGCCGCTCAAGCCGTGTCCATCAGCAGCCGGCAGGCATCCGAGATCGAGATGATGCGGGGCTGGCTGGCGCTGTGGGGTGTGGGCCCGGCCGCCGCGCAGCAGCATCATCCGAACCAGTGCGGCATGGTCTCGTCCGCGGATCTCACGGCGTTGCAGAACGCCGGTGATGCCGCAGCCAACCGCCTGTATCTGGAACTGATGATCGCGCACCACGCAGGGGCGATCAAGATGGCGCGTACCGAGGTCGATGCGGGACATAGCCGCTACGCAACCTACTTCGCACAGGGAATCATTTCCTCGCAGCAACGCGAGATCGACGTGATGCGGTCGATGTCGACCCCCGGCATCGCCGTCGACGAGGCGGCGCCGGCATGTTAGCGCCGATGGCGCCATCCACGTGCCGAGGTGTCGAACCGCTGCGCCCTGGGGCCGCCATCAATCACCGCGGCTATCCGTTCAAGGCCTGTTCGACTGCGGTCTTCAAGTCGTCGTAGCTCCTGAACTCCACTTCGGTTCCGTCGAGGAAGAAGGTCGGTGTGCCCTGGACACCGAGGGCCTTACCGTCAGCCACATCGACATTGACACGATCGAGTGTGGCGGGGTCGTTGTAGGCAGCGTCGAACGCCGCCATGTCCAGCCCAAGTTCGGCGGCGAACCCGCGGAATCGGGAGTCCGCCGGAGTTTGCTGTTCGCCCCACTCACTTTGCGTCTCATACATCTTCTTGTACATGGGCTCGAACTTGTCCTGCTGAGCGGCCGCCTCGACCGCACGCGCCGCCCGCTCTGCATTGAAGTGCGACTGAATGGGGAAGTAGCGGATGACGAAGTTGACGCGGTCCCCGTACTCGGCGCGCAGCTGTTCGACCATCGGGAAGGCCG
The DNA here is from genome assembly GCF_048513595.2 of Mycobacterium sp. smrl_JER01. Lineage (NCBI taxonomy): Bacteria > Bacillati > Actinomycetota > Actinomycetes > Mycobacteriales > Mycobacteriaceae > Mycobacterium > Mycobacterium sp. smrl_JER01. The sequence goes on from NZ_JBLXXK020000002.1 coordinate 207,199, forward strand.
CGCGGCACGCTTCGCATTCGAAGTCGAGGAACTCGACGAAGGTGACATCGCTATTTGGCACGTTGGTGAGGCGGCGACTGTTTTCCCGGACCAGCTGACCGACGTCTCCACCCTGGGCTTGCGCGGAGCCGGGTGTGTCCTTGTCCTGTGCCGAGAGATAGACGCCAACCCCGATGATCATGGTGATGACCGCGAAGACGGTCAGCAGAATGCGTGTGAGAGGTGCCATTCGAATGCGTCCTTCTTGAGTTTCACCGAACGTCTATGATGCGCCGGAGCAGCCGTCTACCGCAGCTCCGACTCGGACCGTGCCCGCGGTTGAGCATCGCGTGTCCGACTATATACGGAGGAAGACCGTAGATCTGTTATGCCCTCGGTTGGCGGTGCGAGGCTCTGTGGGCGGCGAGGCTCTGGCCTGCCGGTCTCATTTCTCGGTTCTAGTTCTCTTCTGATGATGTCCCCACCCTCCCTGTTTCAAGCAGGCACGCCGTCAACAACCTGTCAGGTCACGACACCTAGCCCGTGACGGCACACTTGCCATCCGCGGGCATGTACGTAGGCGGATAGTAGGAGCCGGTGCTTACCCGGCGTGCCGTCGGCCCTGATGTCCGTGGGGCTGACAAGCTACGCACGTGAAAGCCGTCGTCTCCGGACTTGTCGCTATGACCGTCTTGCTCTTCGCGCCGACGCCCATGGCCGCCGCTGAGATCGGACAGCGCGTCGCGCAGGCAGACGCCTACCTCGCCACCCGTCCCGGCGTAGTGGGCTATGTGCTTCGCGACCGGACAACCGGAGAGACTCACCGCAACGAGGTGGCCAACACGATGATGTGGACCGCATCCACCATCAAGCTGGCGATGGTGGTCGATCTGTTGACTAGGGCACGCGCCGGCCAGATCACCTTGACCCCGGCCGACCGCCAACTCATGGCCGACATGATGCACTCATCGGACAGCGGCGCTGCGGATACGCTTTGGGAACGCTATAGCGGACCGGACAACATGGCGTTCAACCGCAATTTCGCCACGTACGGACTCACTAGCCTGCAACCGCAGCCTGGGTTCAGCAGCACGCACCCGTACTGGGGCTTTCAGAAGGCCACGAGCGAGGACCTCGACCGGCTGATGAACTACACCCTCACGAGCTTGCCTGCGGCCGAAACCGCGGCCATCGTGTCGGAGATGCAACACCTCGATGCCAACCAACAATGGGGAGTCTGGGGAGCGGGCGCGGCCATGACTCCCGGCAACAAGAACGGGTGGTCTCAAGAGCAGGGCGGCTGGGTCGTCAATAGCGTCGGTTTCGCCGGCCCTCGACAGCGCTACACGTTGGCGATCATGAACTCGCTCAACGGGGAAGGCGGCTACGACGATGGCGTGGAAACGACCACCCGCCTGGCGCAAATCCTGCTTGCCCCAGCTTAGTCACCACCAGCGGACCTAGGTGATGTCCGAGACGAGGGACGGTCCGGCCGACGGTACGCGGCGGCGGCAAATCGACGACCTAGTGGTCGATGCTGTCGGCCCGACAGGTGTACCAGCGAGGAAATTCGTTACAGCTCACGCGGACGGAGTTCGTAATTGAGCGGGCACTACCCGACAGTCTGGGAGAACCAGCGACGTGCCGGCGACTTCAGAAGCGTCATGGGGGACTTGGCATTCCGGACCTCGGCCTGCATTCGGCGTGCATGTCGCAATCTTCGTCGCGAGCTCGATGGTGACTCGACCCGTCTGCGCTACCTCCGCACCGTCCGCGTTGGCTACCGTCTCGTCGGGTGATGCGGTCACGCGCGAAGGTGAACGGCTTGGCGCGCTTGCTGATTGGGCGATCTCGGTCAGCTCTCGATAATCCGTACGACGTACGGTGTCATCCCAGCGTGGCGCACTGGTGAGACTTTGATGGGAACGCCAGTTCGTTGCGCCTCGATCATCTGTCCTCCGCCCAAGTAGATCGCTTCGTGTTGACTTCCGCCGGGCCCCCAGAACAACAGGTCGCCGCGTTTAGCCTGAGAGGGAGGAACCTTTCGGCCGGCGTCGTACTGGTCGCCGGACCATCGCGGCAGCAGCACTCCGACGCCGGCGAAGGCGAACCGCGTAAGGCCTGAACAGTCAAAGCCGACGGTGTCCGCTCCCTGGTCGACGCCGCGGGTTGGGCCTGTGAGGCTTCCCCCACCCCAGGAGTAGGGGACACCGATTTGTGTTCCCGCTCGGCGGATGACGTACTCGATCGCTTGGGGACCATTAACGCGATTTCCGCGCACGCTCGTCGACGGATCTGCGGCAGGACTGACGATTCCCAGGCTGCTGAGGAAGTTGCGACCCATATTCATCGCCGTCTGCGTCGCCAAAGCCGTGGCCTGAAGCGATGCGTTCGCGATGGCGACCGGATCACCGGGAGCGCCTGCGCTCGGCAGCTTTGGAAGGAGGGGGTCCCAGGGACCGGCAGCAGGTTGGGCCGACGCGACCGGTGCACATGCGAGCAAAAGCAAGATAACGGTCGCGATAACTGCGGGGAGCCGTCGAGCGAGTCTCGCAATGCGGATCGCCGGGTCGGAACGGTCAGCGCCGGCAGGTGCTTCACCCTTGCCCCGGGCGTGTGATTCCATGTCTTCTCCTCGGTGCGCCGCGCGGCGAGCTACTCCCACGCGCCAATAGCGGGCTGAATCGCGAACGTGAGCGCGGCACAAATACGTACCTACTACGTAGGAAAGATAACTCACATTAGCCCCGTCAGTAACAGCAGTCACATAATTACAGAGGTGGAATTTGCCGCGCGGTTCGCTTCGGCGGGGCGACCGCTGGACGAAGACCGTTTCTACGGCCGGGGAAGAATGCGTGCGGGAAGGTTGCCGGGGTTGAAGGGAAGAGCGCCGAATGGACTGCGCAGCAACAGGTGTCAGCGGCGTTGGGCCGGGAGCCATGTCGGCTCGGTGTCGAGAACTGCGGTTGCTTAGCGGTTGGCATCCCCGGCCTTCATGGTTCGCCTCCACCGCGCCGCATTACCTACGCATAGACACATGCGCATATAACTATGTATTGTGAACTCATGACGAAAGCGGCGACACTGACGACGGTCACTGCGCCGAACCGCACGGCCCGGCCTACCGGGTTCGCGGACGGTGACACAGCTCAGGACGATGATGGCCAATGCAAGTGCTGAAACGACTTTCGACCATGCCGACACCAGTGGGGCCATCTTGTTCGCCGACATGTCTGGCGACACGGCACTCATCGAGATCCACGGCGATCACGTCGCCGCCCACTTCGCAGTCATGGTCAATGTAGCGCTGGGGCCCGGCGACGAGCTGATCAAGACGATGGGTGATGCCGTCATGGTCGCCAGTGCGGACGCGCCTGCCGCGCTGGCCTTCCTGCACCGATTGGGCGTTGCAGCGGGGCTTGCCATGGGCTTTCCGATGCTTTGTGCAGGGGTCAGCGCGGGAACGGTGGTGAGACGGCGCGGCGACGTCTACGGGACGACTGTGAACGCCGCGGCGAGGTTGGCCGCACTCGCCGCACCTGGGCTGATCGTTATCGGTCGCGACGTCGCCACGGCCGCCGCCGATCTCGGCCTTCCCCTCGCAGCACTCGGGCTGGTGAGCGTCAGAAACATGGCCAACCCGATGGAACTGTTCGCAGTGGACATCGGCGGGGAACACCAGCAGCACTTCGACCCGGTGTGCCGGCTACATGTCACCGCCGCGTCCGCCACTGTCACCCGAAGCCGTGACGGCCGAGCCTACCGTCTCTGCTCGACGGATTGCGCCGACCGATTCGACACACGGGCCGGATCTGCAAGCGAGTCTTCGGTCGCGCAGTAGTCACTGTTTGTCACACAACGGTTACGAAATGAATGGAGGGGCCAGGATGGCAACGGCGGCACTGGTGTTCTACGGAATGTTTATCGTTTTGGGGTTCGGGTGGCGTAGCTATCGGCAGTGGCGCCGCACTGGGTCCACGGGTATGCGTGGCTTCCATGGACGGCCGGGGTCGTTAGAGTGGCTTGCCGGTGCCGGCTTCGTGGTGGCAATTGTGGCGGGTGCGCTCGCGCCGATGCTCCAGGTAGCCGGTCTGCTGTCGCCTGTCGTCACGCTCGACGCCCCCTTATTTGCGGCGCTCGGGACGGTGGCGGCGGTGGTGGGTATCGCCGCGACATTGTGGGCGCAAGAGTCGATGGGTGACTCGTGGCGCATCGGCGTCGACGCCGGCGAAACCACCCGACTCGTCGAGGGTGGGATGTTTGGGTGGGTGCGCAACCCCATCTTCACCGCCATGCTGGTATTCGGCGCCGGCGTAGCGCTGATGGCACCAAATCCATTGGCGCTCATTGGCTTCGTCCTGTTGCTGACGTCGATCGAGTTGCAGGTCCGCTTCGTGGAGGAACCGTATCTGCATCGCACGCACAGCGAGCGCTACCGCGATTACGTCAGCCGCGTAGGACGCTTCGTTCCGCGCATCGGATGATCACCGGCCGGGGGACCGTCGGCTTGATGGCGCCTGTGCCCGTGAAAGCCACATCGCTGCGCGGTTGTCGTCGTGAGCGACGGCACACAACGGTGACCCGTTCCATGTGGAGCGACACGCCATCGAAGCCCGTTTCTCAGGAGTCGCGTCCGGCGATCATGACGACACCGACGCAAGGAAACCTCGAACGATGAGCCACCCGCACCCGGGTAGGTCCGCAGACGACGACGCCCAACCGCGATGGGGCGGTGCGGCGCTCCTCCGGCCCGGAGTGCTGGCGTTCGCCGGATCCATCGGCGCCACCGATACCCACGCTCACCACGCCGTGCAAATCATCACGGCGGCTACGCCATTGACGGTCACCGATGAGCAGGGGGCGTCACACACGGGCACGAAAGTGGTAGTGCCTGCCGACGCGGCCCATCGAATCCGGGCCGGCGCCCAGGACGGCACGGTGGTGTTCCTGGAGCCCGAATCAGCGCCGGGACGAGCTGCGCACCTACGCGCGATCGACTCCGGATGGGCCATCAGCTCGGCGCTCGCCTCTACTGCGCGCCGACCGCTTGCCACAGTGGTCGCCGAACTGGTGGCAGACCTATCACCCGTCACGTTCGAACACGATGTGCCGGCGCGACACTCCTCGGTCGATCATGCATTGCGGTTGCTGCCAGCTCTTGTAGCAGCCGGCCCCGTGAGGGGGGCCGAACTCGCGGCACGGGTGGGCCTTTCGGCGAGCCGCTTCACTCACCTGTTCACCGCGCAGGTCGGAATCCCGCTGTGGCGCTACGTGTTGTGGTCACGGCTGAGGGTTGCGATCACCCTGGTCCAAGGCGGGGACGACCTGACTGGCGCCGCGCACGGTGCAGGCTTCGCTGACAGTGCCCACCTCACTCGCACCACCCGCGAGATGTTCGGTCTGCCGCCCTCGGTGCTGAGTCGGCACGTGTCCTGGGACCTCGACCCCAGCAGCTAGCCGAATCATTCAAGCCCTGGCCCGGCGGCTACCGCGACGATCAAGGCATGAGTACAACTTCCCCTACGGCTTCGACGTCCACCACCGCGCTCCAGGCAGTGGCCCGCTACGGCTACGTGCCGTTCATGCTGATCGGCCTCAACGGCGCGGGCATCGCCGTGGCCGCCGCGGGCGCCCCAAAATTTTGGCTGGTCGCGATTCTGGCGGTTGCGATCGCCACGGGGTTCCTGGTGGAGCGGATCATTCCGTATGACCCGGAGTGGAACCACGATCGAGCCGATGGCACACGGGACCGCATCCACGTGGCGGTCAACGAGACCCTCATTCTGGCCAGCGTCGCCGCGATCCCGCTGCTCGCGGCCATCGTCCCCGCGCCCCGGTTGTGGCCACACAGTTGGCCATTCGTCGCGCAGGTTCTTACCGCGATCCTGGTCGCCGACTTTGGCATTACCGTGGTACATCTGGCCAGCCACAAGGTCGGCGTGCTGTGGCGCTTCCACGCGGTGCACCACAGCGTCACCCGCTTCTACGGCCTCAACGGCCTGATGAAACACCCGCTGCACCAAACCGTGGAGATGACCGCCGGCGTCGTTCCCCTGATCCTGATCGGGCTGCCCGTCGATGTCGCATCAGCCCTCGCCCTGGCCGTCGCGATTCAACTGCTGCTGCAACACTCCAACGCCGAGTACCGCATCGGCCCCGCCAAGTACGTCCTGGCCCTCAACGAAGGCCACCGATTCCACCACCTCAAATGGGCCGGCATCGGTGACGTCAACTTCGGGCTGTTCACCCTGGTGTGGGATCACCTCATGCGGACCTTCTCCTATGACCCCGCCCGACGATTCGATTCCACCCAGCTGGGTATGGCTGCCAAGCCTGATTACCCCAACAGCTATCTGCGCCAAATGATCTACCCATTCACTGGACGCGGCGGGTGTGCGTCGGAGGCCACCACGACGCCGAACGGCGCCACTCAGACGTCGACCCCCGACCCGGCCTCGAAGAATCGCTGCTGACCGGCTCATCGCGTGCGGCGACAAGAAGAAGGCTGCCTCGCTGGCAGCGCCCCGGCGACGTGCGGTGGCACTGCAGATTCTCCGACTCGGCCCCGTGTTGATCAGGATTGCGCAAGCCCTTCCACGGACATATCAACGTACTTTAGTATGTGGATATGACGGAGCCGGTGGACACTTGCGATCTCCTCTGTTTGGACCTGCCGCGCGCGGAGTCCATCCGGGCCACGGTTCCAGACCCCGCCACCATTCAAGCCGCCGCCGCGGCGGCGCGCGGCCTGAGCGATGCGACCCGGTTGTCCATTGCGGCCGCACTCGCCGCCGGTGACGAGCTGTGCGTTTGCGACATGGCCTGGGTGGTCGGACTGCCGCAGGGCTTGGTCTCACACCACCTGCGCCAACTCAAGAACGCGTCGCTGGTGTCCTCGCGGCGTCAGGGCAAGTTGGTGATGTACCAGCTGACCGAGCGTGGCCGCCAGCTGACCGACTCGGTGCTCGCCAGTGCGGTCGCGCTTACGGGGAAGGAATCCGATTGTGTCTGATGCGTGCTGCGGGCCGCGCGACGACGCCGAACTCGACGCAGGTCCCGAGAAGCTTTGGCAAGTAAGAGAGTTGCAGTTCGCGGTGCTCGCGGCGGTCCTGTTGAGCGTGGGCTGGATCGTGGGGCGGTTCGGCGGCTATGAGGGTGTCGTAGAAGCCGTCGAGCTGGCGGCTGTAGCCGCCGGCGCCATCACGTTCGTGCCGGATGCGGCCCGTAACCTGCGACACGGTCGCATCGGGGTTGGCACGTTGATGACGATCGCCGCGATCGGCGCAGTCGCTCTGGGCCAATTCGCCGAGGCAGCACTGCTCGGCATCCTGTTCTCAATCGCCGAAGGGCTGGAGCACTACGCCGTCAGCCGCACCCGCCGCGGGCTTCGCTCCCTGTTGTCTCTTGTGCCGCCGAAAGCCTCGGTGCTACGGCACGGCACCGAAACAACCGTGGCCCCCGGCGAACTCGTCGTCGGTGACGTCATGGTGATCCGGCCTGGTGAACGGGCCGCCACTGATGGCACCATTCGGTCCGGTCAGACGAGCCTGGATCTGTCGGCGATCACGGGCGAGTCGCTGCCCGTCGAAGCCGGCCCCGGCAGCGACGTGTTCGCCGGTGCCATCAACGGCGGTGGAGCGATCGAGGTGGAAGTCACCGCCCTGGCCGCCGACAGCTCATTAGCGCGCATCGTGCACATCGTCGAAGAAGCCCAAGAACGTAAAGGCGCCGGTCAACGACTGGCCGACAGGATCGCCCGTCCGCTGGTGCCGGCGATCATGGCGTTGGCCGCGGCCATCGCCGCGGTTGGCGCGGTGTTCGGTGACCCGATGCTGTGGCTGGAGCGGGCGCTGGTGGTGCTGGTGGCTGCCTCACCGTGCGCGCTGGCGATCGCCGTCCCGCTGACCGTGGTCGCGGCCATCGGGGCCGCCAGCCGCCATGGCGCCCTGATCAAGGGCGGCGCCGCAGTCGAAGAACTCGGCCGCATCAAGGTCGTCGCCCTGGACAAGACCGGCACCCTCACGCGCAACCAGCCCCGCGTCATCGACGTCATCACCACCGACGACTTCAGCGACGATGATGCCTTGAGGTGGGCAGCTGCGTTGGAGACACGCAGTGAACACCCACTCGCACAAGCGATTCTGACTGCCGCCGGTGATCCGCCGATCGCCAGCGACGTGACCGCAGTGCCCGGCCATGGTCTGCATGGTGAGCTCGACGGCTACCGGCTGCGCCTCGGTAAGCCCTCCTGGGTAACGCCTGGACCACTCGCCGACGACATCGAGCGGTTGCAGGCAGCCGGCGCGACCGTGGTGGTGCTGGCCCGAGACGAACAGCCGGTCGCCGCCATCGCGGTGCGCGATGAACTTCGCCCCGAAGCCGCCGACACCGTGCGGCTGCTTACACGCCTGGGCCTCACGGTGGCGATGCTCACCGGTGACAACGCCCGCACCGCCGAAGCAGTGGCCGCCGAGGCCGGCATCACGAACGTGCACTCCGAGCTGCTTCCCGAGGACAAAGCAGCTCTACTGCGAACCATTGCACAAGGCCGCCCCATCGCCATGGTCGGCGACGGCATCAACGACGCCCCCGCGCTGGCCACCGCCGACATCGGCATCGCCATGGGCGCCATGGGCACCGACGTCGCCATCGAAACCGCCGACGTCGCCCTGATGGGTGAAGACCTTCGCCACCTACCCCAGGTACTGGCCCACTCGCGGCGTGCCCGGGGAATCATGGTGCAGAACATCGCATTCTCGCTGGCCATCATCGCCGTCCTGATACCGCTAGCCGCATTCGGTGTCCTGGGCTTGGCCACCGTGGTCCTGATCCACGAAACCGCCGAAGTACTGGTCATCCTCAACGCCATCCGCGCCGCGCGCATCGCCGCCCTCCCTGGCGTGACAACGTCGTCGCCACGATCAACGACTCATGCCATCGACATCGGCCCGGCACCCACCCTCGACGACCCCTGCTGTGGTCCCCAACGGTCGACGCCGCCCTCAGCCACCAAACTCAACTCCCCATTGGTCGCGGCAGATGTTGCACCAAACGACCACGGATGTGACTGCTGCGCTCCCGCCGGACCTCCACTGGCCGACGACCCGACCGCATCCATAAGGGCCAACCACCGATAGCCCACCACTTTCCGCACGACAGGAGTCGACTCGATGCCACGAATTGGCGAGCGTGCCCGGCGGGTCTATCGAGGTGAGATGACCGCTGCGAAATATGCGACCAGCCCCGCGGCCAGGTGGCGACATCTGGAGCGCGCACACATTGTCTCGCAACCGGATCCGTGGCTACACACCTGCAGCCACGCCGCGATGCTGAGGTTGGCGCTAGGCCAGCACGACCGCCGCGAAGCCATCGGCCAGGTCCTACGCCTGATGGTCGCCGCCCCTGGCTCACTGACCGGCCGCTATCCCGTCGGCAACACCGGCCGCGTGACGGCCGGCCTCATGACACCCATGCCCATTCCCGACGACCTCGCCGCCCTCACCAACAGATGAAACCGACGGCGCCGCTTACCAAACGCCTGCCGGAACGACCCCGCTGGGCTGTCGCGGCCGCAACGGGGATCACCGCTGTGACGCTGGGCCTGGGATGGTGGGCCTTCGACCTACTGACAATGACGATCTTCACCGCCGGATTTGCCGGCGGCCTCCTGCTGTGGCTGTTCTTCCCCGCCGGCGGGCTCTGGGCAGATGTCCGAATGCCATTCTGGATTGCGTTGAGCCTCTTCCTACTTCACCGCGTCGAAGAAAAGCAGATGGAGTTCTTCGCGTTTCTGGCGACGGTTACCGGAACCTCCAAACCCTCCGCGACATCCCTGCCAGTCCTGCTGCTCGTCGCGGTGTCGGTTGGCGCTTGGCTGCTGACACCCATCCTGATGCGCCGCAACCACCCCCTAGGTCGTTACCTGGCCTGGACATTCTTCGCCTCCATGGGTCTGACTGAACTCGCTCACTTCGCCGTCTTTCCCTGGCTGAACCCCAGCGGAATCACTGCCTACGTCCCTGGAATGTGGACAGTCCTCGCTCTTGCTCCCGTCGCATGGTGGGGCATGTGGCGACTTGTTCGCGGCTGAGGGACGGGCGTCTTGACAACCCCGAAAGCGACATGCCGAGGCTGGCGTCATCCCAGATAAGGTCGGCCGCCAGAGCGACAGAAGGAGCGGATGCGCCCCGGTGGCCGCTATGCGTTGCGGCGCTTCGATAGTCGCGGCGTGCGGCGCGAACGATCGGTGCCATAACGCGACGCGGTGCGGCACGGCTGGGATCCGCCGCGGTGCAGGCAGCGCTGCTTGGCGACCAGCCCACGCCGTGGTGAGTCTGGCCCTCACCTGGAGGGGCGTGGCTGGTGTGTCGGCTGGGGGCAGGCTGGGCGGCGGTACGTGGCCGTAGCGGGCGGTGTCGCAACACGTTGTTTACGAACTTTCCCGACGCTGCGGCGGCTGGCAGCGCGCGTAGTCTCGATGGCGTGGGGGCTCATGACAGAGAGGCGACACCGCAGGCACCGGCGGCGATGCTGGCTACTTTGGGACATCCTCCGGCTGGGGGCGAGTTTCGCTGTAGTGGTGAAGCACGGCGGGCAGCACATCTGAACGTCGCCGAGCGCACCTGAGTCTCCTAGCCCGCGCGGCCATGTGGGCCGTCATGCTGGCTTTCGTCTCGGCCACAGGAAATTTTCGTTGCGTGTTGCGCGCAATCTTCATCGAATCTTTGTCGAACCAGCACTGCAGGCTTATCGATCACCGGAAGGGTGAGTGATTGAGATGACTAGCCTGACGGATGCGGGATGGGGATGGCGAGGACAGCGCAGGTCGCAGGACATCGGAGCCGCTCCGGTAACACTGAACGAGAGACGCTATGACGAAGTCGACGATTCTCGACGTACACGGATTGAACTGGGCAAGTTCGACGGCGGTGGTGGAGGCCACTCTGCTTAGACGTCCGGGCGTGACGTCGGTCGAAGCCAATGCGGTAAATCAAACGGCGACAGTTGTTTACGACCCGACGACGACCTCGGTCGCTGACCTGGCCGGGTGGATACGTGACTGCGGCTTCCACTGCGCGGGGCGGTCGGTGCCGGACCACGTCTGCGATCCGTCCGAGCCCCATCACCACCCATCGGCCACCCTGGACGAGCAGCCAACGTCGGCTCCGTCGCCGACAGCCGGGGAGGTGCATGCGCATGAGGCCGCGCCGGCACGAACTCCGCAAGAAGCGATGGGTCACGGCGGCGGACACGCCGGCATGTCGATGGATCACATGGTCCGCGATATGCGCAACCGATTCCTAGTAGCGCTCGCGTTGTCGATCCCGATCATGCTGTGGTCGCCGATGGGCCGCGACATGTTCGGGTTCACCGTGCCTGCGCCGTTCGGGCTCCGCGATGACGTGTTCACCCTGTTGCTGAGCCTGCCGGTCGTCTTCTACTCGGCGTGGATCTTCTTCGACGGTGCCTGGCGAGCGCTACGGGCCCGCACCTTGGACATGATGGTGCTCGTTGCCGTGGCGGTCGGCGCAGGCTGGCTCTACAGCCTCGGGGTGACGCTGACCGGCGGCGGTGAGGTGTTCTATGAGGCCGCCTCGGTGCTGACGGCGTTCGTCCTGTTGGGCCACTGGTTCGAGATGCGAGCTCGCGGTGGCGCGAACGATGCAATTCGCACCCTGCTCGAGCTGGCGCCCCCGGTGGCAGTTGTGCTGCGCGACGGTGAGCCGGTGGAAACTCCCACCGCCGAGGTGGCAGTGGGTGACCTCCTGCTCATCCGCCCAGGTGCCAAGATTCCCGTCGACGGCACGGTGGCCGAGGGAACGTCAGACGTCGACGAGTCGATGGTCACCGGGGAAAGCCTGCCGGTGTCAAAGGCGCCGGACTCGAAGGTGATTGGCGCCTCGATCAACACCACCGGCACGTTGCGGGTCCTGGCTACGAAGGTCGGCTCCGACACGGTCTTGGCTCAGATCGTCGCGATGGTTCAGGAAGCGCAGAACTCCAAAGCCCCAGGGCAGCGGTTCGCCGACCGGGCAGCGTTCTGGCTGGTTCTGGTGGCGCTGATCGGCGGCACTGCCACCTTCCTAGTGTGGTGGGCGGTCGGCGCCGGTGTCCAGACCGCGTTGCTGTTCGCCATCACCGTCGTGGTCATCACCTGTCCCGATGCGCTGGGACTCGCGACTCCGACCGCGATCATGGTGGGCACCGGGTTGGGCGCCAAGCGGGGAGTGTTGTTCAAGAATGCGACCGCGCTGGAGACGTCGGCGCGCATCGATACCGTCGTCATGGACAAGACCGGCACGTTGACCAAGGGCGAGCCTGAAGTGACCGACGTCGTCGTCGACGGCATTCCAGAGGATCAAGTACTCGCCATGGTGGCTGCGGTCGAAACTGAGTCCGAGCATCCGCTGGCGGGGGCGATCGTGCGTTACGCGGCCGCGCACGGGATCGCTTCGGCGTCACTGACTGGTTTCCGTAACGTGCCCGGTCACGGAGCTGTCGCGACGGTAGATGGGCGCCGCGTTGCCGTCGGCAATCGCAAGCTGATGGTCGAGGAGGACGTCGAGTTCGGCGTGTTGATGCAACGCCGCGACGAACTCGCCGCCAGCGGACGCACGGCGGTCTTGGTAAGCGTCGACGGCCGGGGAGTCGGTGTCATCGCCTTGGCGGACGCTGTGCGCGAGACGTCTGCCGAAGCGGTGTCCGCGCTGCACGACCTCGGTGTCGAGGTGGTCATGCTCAGTGGCGACAATCAGGCCACTGCCGATCGCATCGCCGCGCAACTGGGAATCGACACGGTCATCGCCGAGGTGCTGCCAGGTGATAAGGCAGCCAAGGTCGCTGAATTGCAACGACAGGGCAAGAAGGTCGCCATGGTCGGCGACGGCGTCAACGACGCACCGGCGCTCGCCCAAGCTGATCTCGGCGTGGCGATCGGTGCAGGCACCGACGTCGCCATCGAAACCGCAGATCTGGTGTTGATGCGATCAGACCCGCTCGACGTCGCGATCGCGCTGCGGATTGGACGGGGCACGCTACGAAAGATGCGGCAGAACCTTGGATGGGCGGTCGGCTACAACGTGATCGCATTGCCCATCGCGGCTGGGGTTTTCGTACCTTCGCTCGGCTTGGTGCTGCGGCCCGAGATCGCTGCCCTCTCGATGTCAGGTTCCAGCTTCATCGTGGCCGTCAATGCGTTGATGCTGAAGAGATTGAAGCTTCCCGTACCGGCGTCAGCGGAGGCGGGCGCCAAGTCGTGACGCTCCGCGTGCCGTCGCTGTTCTGTGTTTGAGGGACTAGGCGGGTGCGGCCGCAGTCTGAAGTGAGTCGATGGCGGCCTGCATCTTTCGCGTCACTTCGTCGGCGACGTCACGCAAAGCCGGCTCTCCGGTCACCTCGACCAGTATCTGCGGGTTCATCGCCTCGACGATGACGGAGGTGTCGTCTGCACGGTCGGCTCGGACAACGACGTTGCAGGGCAGCAGCAGGCCGATTTGACGGTCCACATTCACTGCCCGGTGAGCCAATGGTGGGTTGCAGGCACCCAGAATGAGGTACTCCTCCACGTCCTCGCCCAGCTTCGCCTTGAGAGTCGCCTTCATATCGATCTCGGTCAGGACGCCAAAACCCTGCTCTGTCAGGGCGGCTCGGGTGCGCGCAACGGCGTCGGCGAACGACGTGTGCAGCGCTGTCGACAGTGCGATGGTCATGCGGTCCTCTCAATGGTCCTGTGGGGCGAACACAGCCAAGGCTGCGCCGCGGACCTCCCGACGCCAAGGGCGGTTGCCGTTCTTTATCGAATCTTCATAGAACGACTAGTCGGGCCATACCGGCGCCGCGAATGCTCGAAGACAGGTCGGGATACCCGCGCGTCAACTGGGCGCGCTGCAGCCGCATCGACCGTGAGACCCAGGAAGGGACTTGTTGTGATGAAGAGGAAGACGCTGGCCGTCGGTGCGGCCACCTTGGCGGCGCTGGTCACCGTTGGTGCATGTAGTGATACCAGCACTACGCAGGGAGATTCGTCGTCGTCGGTGTCGGCGCCCTCGTCGACATCGGCCACCGAAGCCCACAATCAGGCTGATGCCATGTTCACCCAGCACATGATCCCGCATCACCAACAGGCCATCGAGATGAGCGACATGCTGCTGGGTAAGCAGGGAATCGACCCGCGAGTGGTGGACCTGGCCAAGCAGATCAAAGCTGCTCAGGGGCCCGAGATCGAACAGATGCAGGCCTGGCTCACGCAGTGGGGCATGTCCACGATGCCGATGATGCCCGGGATGGACGGCATGCCCGGTCACAGTGGGATGCCCAGCGCCAGTGCCGCGCCCAGCGAATCCGGTACGCCGACTCAATCGATGATGCCTGGAATGCCGGGCATGCCCGGTATGGGTGATATGCCGGGGATGGAGGGCATGATGTCCGAGGAGGACATGGCCGCATTGCAAAACGCCCAGGGGGTGGAAGCCTCCAAGTTGTACCTGACGCAGATGGTCAAGCATCACGAGGGTGCAATTACTATGGCGCAGAATGAGATCAAGGACGGCCAGTTCCCCGATACGGTCGCGTTGGCACGCTCGATCGTCACCAGCCAGCAGCAGGAGATCGACACCATGAACAAGATCCTGGCCTCGTTGTAGAAGTCAGGGCATGGCTGCGTGTCGCGCGAGTCATGTTTCATGACAGCGTTGTCGAGTTCGATTAGTGGTCATGGCGGTCCGTGCGTGCGGGTAGCTCGATGGTGAAGGTGCTGCCCAGGCCTGGTCCGCGGCTGGCCGCAGTGATGCGGCCGCTGTGGGCTTCGGTGAGTGCTTTGGCGATGGCCAACCCGATCCCCGCGCCGCCGTGGCTTCGATCGCGGGCCACATCGGCGCGGTAGAAGCGTTCGAACACGTGCGGGAGGTGCTCGGCAGCGATGCCATCACCATTGTCGCGCACGGTGATGATCACTTCGCCGGGCTTTGCCGCCGCGTCGACCTCGACGCGGCCTCGCGCGGGGGTGTGGCGCAGAGCGTTGTCGAGAAGGTTCCCGATCACCTGTGCGAGGCGCAGAGGGTCTACCCACACCTCGGGCAGCGGGTTCGCGGCATCGAAGGTCAGCGCGACATCCTTCTGGGCGTATCGGTCGGCTGCGGCAGACACGGTGGTGACGATCGCGGCCTGGGGGTCGATCCACTGCGGTGTGACCGCGCCGGGACCTTCCTCGGCTTGAGCGAGCGCGGCGAAGTCATCGGAGAAGCGCACCAGCCGGCTGGCTTGATCGTTGAGCACGGCAACCGTCTCGGGGTCAAGGGTTTTCACTCCGTCCTCGACGGCCTCGATGTAGGCCTTGAGTACCGAGACGGGTGTCCTAATCTCGTGGGCGAGGTCACCGAAGAGTTGGCGCCGGGTGGTCTCGACCGATTCGAGCCGTTCGGACATCCGATTGAACGCGCGGGACAGGTTCGCGAAATCCTCCCCCAAGCGCAGCGGCGACACACGGATGTCATAGCGGCCGTCGGCGACTGCAGTGGCGGCCGATGCGACCTCGGCGATGGAGTGCTGCAGGCGACGGCTGAAGTACCAGGTCACAAACAGGGCGGTCAATGCGGCTACGCCGATCGCCACCGCGATGGAGATTGCGGTGGCGTACCGGTAGGCCTCCTCGGCGTGGAACTGTTCATTGGATGAGTGAGGAAGTCCGGCGCGGTTCAGGTGTTCTCGGAACAGCGGTGGACCGACGATGACGGCGACGACCCCGGTGGTTGCGCCGCCGGCGAGGAGCACCAAGGCTTGCGCCAGCAGGAGTCGCGCCCCGACTCCAGGACTGCGCCGCGACCTGGGTTGAATGCTCGTGTCTGTCCTCATTGGCCGCTTCCCATTCGGTATCCGACTCCGCGGACGGTGATCACGTAGCGGGGACCGGCGGGGTCATCCGACAATTTGCGGCGCAGATGTCCGATGTGGACGTCGACTAGATGTTTGTTTCCGCCCCAGGAGTCTCCCCAGACGGCCTCGAGGAGTTGGCGGCGGCTGAAGACCACGGCCGGTCGCGACGATAACGCGGCCAAGATGTCGAACTCGGTGCGGGTGAGCAGAACTGGTTCGTCGTCGATGAATACCTGTCGGCCCGCAACGTCGATGGACAACGGCCCGAAGGCCCGCGGCGGGGGTTCGTCGGCCGCGGTCGCAGCACTGGTCGGCGTTGCGACGGTGCGAGGCCGGCGCAACATGGCGCGGATCCGCGCGACCAGTTCGCGGGGACTGAAAGGTTTGGTGACATAGTCGTCGGCACCGACCGACAGGCCCACGATGGTGTCCATTTCGGTATCGCGTGCGGTCAGCATCACCACGTAGGCATCGGAGAACGTGCGAAGTTGGCGGCATACCTCCACGCCGTCGATGCCCGGCAACGCGAGGTCCAAGATGACCACGTCCGGGTCGATCTCACGGGCCTGCGCCAAGGCGTCCGCTCCGCTGTGGGCGAGGCTGACGTCAAACTGCTCGCGTCGGAGGTAGCTCGCCACGACTTCGGCCAGCGGTACCTCGTCGTCGACCACCAACGCTCGATAACCCGCAGAAGGGGTGGCCGCAGGCTTGTCCATGTCCTCATCGTGCCGCCCCGAAGGGATTCAGGAACCCGCGACCCAGGTCTTGAGCGAATCTTCATAAAACCATCGTCGATTCGCTACTCGACCGCACGAGTGTGGAACGCGAAGGAGGTGACCCCGATGACGTGGTGGAACGAAGCCGGCGCTCTGTGGGGGTGGGCTGGCTGCCTGCTGGCAATGATGATGCTGGTTGCGTTCTGGGGAGCCGTGATCGCCGCGCTGGCGGCACTGCTCGGGGGGAAGACACCGCAGCGCCGCCAGGACATTGAAATCCAGCGCGACGCTCCGTTGCCCGGCCTCACCGCCGCCGATTGCGTCGCGACGACGAACCCCCCGCAACGACCATGAACGGTCAGAGCGTCGGCACGACGATATTGACACGACGCACGTTTCTCGCGGCCACCCTCGCTGCCAGTACCGCCGCCATGGCTGCGTGCGGAAAGCCCACAAGTGTCAACCCGGCTACGGATCCGATCGGCGCCGCCGAAGCCGCGCGGCCCCACACCGGGCGCACTGTCACTGCGGCGTTGACACCTGGGCCGGCGGACATCGATCTGGGCGGACCCGTCGCCCGCACACTGGCGTACAACAACATTGTTCCCGGACCGTTGATCCGCGCCAACGTCGGCGACGAACTGGCGATTAGCGTCACCAACGGTCTGAACCACCCGTCTTCGCTGCACTGGCATGGCATCGCGCTGCGCAACGATATGGATGGGGCAACGCCGGCGACCCCGAACATCGACCCGTCCTCGAACTTCACTTACCGGTTTTCTGCGCCTCATCCCGGTACCTACTGGGCGCATCCGCACACCGGCCTCGACGCCGACTACGGACTCTACGCGCCGGTCATCATCGACGATCCGGCCGAACCGGGAGGCTACGACGCCGAGTGGATCGTGGTGCTCGATGACTGGACCGACGGCATCGGCTCCAGTCCGCAGCAGCTCTACGAGGGGCTGCGTCCCATCTCGGGAGTCGGCGGCCACTCGGGTGGCATGCCAGGCATGCCCGGCATGCCCGGCATGCCCGGCATGAGCGGAACACCTGGAATGCCAGGGGTTCCCGGTGTCGGCGGCGTGGGCGCGAGCCCGCTTCTCGGGGGCGACGCGGGTGACGTCAGCTACCCCTTCTACCTGGCGAACGGTCGTATTCCGGCGGCACCGACCACTCTCACCGCTCGCCCTGGGCAGCGGATAAGGATGCGGATCATCAACGCCGCGTCCGATACCGCTTTTCGGGTCGCGTTGGCCGGGCATCGGATGACCGTCACCCACACCGACGGCTTCCCTGTGGTGCCGACCGAGGTGGACGCGCTTCTGATCGGCATGGGTGAGCGCTATGACGTGCTCATCACCACCGGTGACGGCGTGTTCTCCTTTGTCGCTTCGGCCGAAGGGAAGAACGCGCTCGCGCGAGCCATACTGTCGACCGGTGCCGGTGCCGCACCCGATCCGACGTTCATGCCACCCGAACTGCAGCGCCGGGTCGGCACCGTCGGCGTGTTCACCGCCGCGCCCGAGGCGGTATTGGATGTCAGCAGGGCCGATGTCGCTCTGTCGGCCCGGCTTTCCGGTTCCATGGCGTCCTACGACTGGACGATCAACGGCAGACCGTTCGAAGACACCGTCCCACTGACTGTGAGGCAAGGCCAGAAGGCGACGTTGACCTTCGCCAATACCACCATGATGTGGCATCCCATGCACCTGCACGGCCACACCTTTCAAGTGATCAAGCCGGACGGGACTCCGGGCCCACGCAAGGACACCGTCATCGTTCTGCCGATGCAGGAGCTGACGGTGGCGCTCGCCGCCGACAACCCGGGCGTCTGGATGATGCACTGCCACAACACCTATCACCAGGAAGCCGGCATGATGACGAGCCTGAACTACTCGCCCTAGCCCGGTGCCGCGCCCTTCGCACGGTCAGCGGCAATGAGGCCCAAAGACCTTGAAGCGCAGTGCTCTTGACTCTGTCGGGACGAGACGCAAACCGTAAGACTGTGGCCGATCGGCCACGGATACATCAAGAGGAGGAACGGTCATGATGTTTTGGTACGACCACGACATGGGTTGGTGGGGATACGCGGGGATGGGCGTCGGGATGGTGCTGTTCTGGGGCTTGATCATCGTCGGTATCGTCGCTCTGATCAGATACACGACGGGCAGCTCACAAGCGCCACGCGGTGACGCGCCCACAGCCGAACAACTGCTAGCGGCGAGATTCGCCAGTGGCGAGATCGACGAAACGCAGTACCGCGAACGATTGGCGATTCTGCGCGAGGCTGTCCGCCGATAACTGACGCCAGCACCCAAGCCCGCGGCGGGGGAGTCCCGCGCCGCGGGCGTATTTGCTGAGCGTGAGGTGCCCAGCCTGGGGTTATGGTGCGGTGTGGGCCCTGCGGTACTCGTCGCCCCCTGGCGGCACTGTCGCAACGTGGACGTCTTCCGTCTGCCCAGGGGATGCGCTGCTGGTGAACCGGCGAAGCCGCAGGCTGTTGCTGACCACGAAGACCGAGCTGAAGGCCATTGCGGCGCCGGCGATCAGCGGATTGAGTAGGCCCAGCGCCGCTAAGGGAAGTGCGGCGACGTTGTAGGCGAAGGCCCAGAACAGGTTTCCCTTGATGGTCCGCAGGGTTGACCGGGCCAATCGAATGGCGTCGGCGGCTGCGCGCAGATCACCACGTACCAGTGTCAGGTCGGATGCCTCGATGGCGACGTCGGATCCGGTGCCCATCGCCAGGCCCAGATCGGCCTGTACCAGTGCGGCGGCATCGTTGACGCCGTCGCCGACCATGGCGACGGTTCGCCCCTGCGCTTGCAGGCTTTTGATGGTGTCGACTTTGCCGGCAGGGAGGACCTCGGCGATCACGTCGTCGGCGTCGATACCGACCTCTGCGGCGACTGCGAGGGCGGCGCGCCGATTGTCGCCGGTCAGCAGAAACGGACGTAGGCCGAGCTTGCGGAATTGGCCGATGGCGTCCGCGGAGGTGCGCTTCACCGTGTCGGCCACGACGATCACGCCGCGCACCGCCCCGTCCCACGCCACCCACACTGGGGTGTGGCCCTGGGACTCAGCGTGTTCGGCGGCGGAGGCGAGGTCGTCGGGGGCTGTCAGCGACCAGTCGTCATTAAGCCAGCTGAGCCGTCCAACCAGGACCGCATGGCCGGCGACGACGCCGCTGACGCCGTAGCCGTTGTGGTTGGAGAAGTCTTCGACCGCTGGCAACGCGCCGCCGGCGGAGGCCGAAGCGGCGATCGCTTCCGCGATGGGGTGTTGAGACGCGCTCTCCAAGGCTCCCGCGAACTCGAGGAGCTCGTCGGAGTTCTGGCCTGCGCCCGGGTACACCCCCACGAGACTCATGCGGCCGGTGGTGACGGTTCCGGTCTTGTCGAGCACGATGGTGTCGACCCGGCGGGTGGACTCGAGCACCTGCGGCCCTTTGATCAGGATGCCCAGTTGGGCGCCGCGGCCGGTGCCGACCATGAGGGCCGTGGGGGTGGCCAGACCGAGCGCGCACGGGCAGGCGATGATCAGGACGGCGACCGCCGCGGTGAACGCGACTGTCGCCGAATGGCCGGTGAGCAGCCAGACAGCCAGCGTTGCCACCGACAGCGCCAGGACGATGGGCACGAAGACCGCCGAGACCCGGTCGGCCAGGCGCTGTACCGATGCCTTGCCGTTCTGGGCGTCTTCGACCAGGCGCGCCATCTGCGCGAGTTGGGTGTCGGCGCCGATTCGGGTGGCGCGGACGAGCAGTCGCCCACCGGCGTTGACGGTGGCACCGGTGACGTGGTCGCCGGGACGGACCTCGACGGGCACGGATTCCCCGGTGAGCATCGATGCGTCGACCGCTGATGCGCCGTCGGTCACCACCCCGTCGGTGGCGATCTTCTCACCCGGTCGCACCACGAACACGTCTCCGACGCTAAGTTCTGCTGTTGGAATGCGGATTTCGGTACCGTTGCGCACGACGGCGACGTCTTTGGCGCCCATGTCGAGCAGGGCCCGCAGCGCGGCACCGGATCGTGTCTTGGCGCGCGCCTCGAAGTAGCGGCCGGCCAGAATGAACACCGTCACCGCGGCGGCGACTTCGAGGTAGATGTGCTCGGTCTCGGAACCCGCGTCGGGTAGCAGACTGAAGGCCATCCTCATCCCCGGCATGCCGGCGTGTCCGATGAACAGCGCCCACAGTGACCACAGGTACGCGGCGCTGACGCCCAGTGAGATCAGGGTGTCCATCGTGGCGGCGCGGTGACGGGCGTTGGCCCAGGCTGCGCGATGAAACGGCAGGGCGCCCCACACCACGACGGGAGAGGCCAAGGTCAGCGCGAGCCATTGCCAGTTGGTGAATTGCAGCGCGGGGATCATCGACATCGCGATCACGGGCACCGTCAGCACCAGGGAGATCAGCAATCGGCTCCGCAAGGAGTCGGCTTCGCCCGCGTCCCGGCCGGAATCGGTCGGGGCCGCGTCGTTCGGCGCCGCGGGGGCGGTTGCGGTGTAGCCGGTCGCTTCCACCGCGGCGATCAACACTGCCGGATCGACGGAGTTGGGGTAGTCCACCTTGGCCTTTTCGGTCGCGTAGTTGACGCTGGCCTCGACCCCATCGATCTTGTTCAGTTTCTTTTCGATCCGGGCTGCACACGATGCACAGGTCATCCCGCCGATCGACAACTCGATGCTGTGGGGTTGATCGACACCGACGACGTGATTCGGCAGGCTCATGCTCTGTCCTTTGGTTCGGGTACGGCGCAGGGTCGAAGCGCTAGCGAGGTTGATCGTTGGATAGGCGGTAGTCGCCGGCCTCATCGAGTGCGGAGGTGATCTGCGCTGTGGTCAGTGGTGTGTCGCTGGAAACCGTCACTGTGGATATGCCGCCGGCAACCAGATCGACATGAACGTCGGTGACACCGGCGAGTGCACCGAGTTCTGCGCTCACCGCGGCGACGCAGTGGCTGCAGGTCATGCCGGTCACGGAGTAGGACTTGGTGGTTGTGGTGGTGCTCATGGCGTTCTCCTCGAGCGTTGCTGGTGGGCGTGTGTCCGAGGACCTCGGTGCGCAGCAACTGCAGCCCGAGGAGGTGGACGGGACCAGGGGCAGGGTGACGATGAGCTGTCGGGTCATTTCTGTCCACTTTCGCTTGCGGGATGGGCGGTTTCGGATGTGTGCTCAGGAGCGGACGAGCCGCGCGATTGCTGCCGAGGCTTCATTGATCTTCTGCTCGGCCATGTCGCCGCCCTGGTGGATTGCGTCACGGACGCAGTGGGACAGATGTTCGTCTAGAAGCGACAACGCCACCGACTCCAACGCTTTGGTTGCCGCCGATATCTGGGTGAGCACGTCAATGCAGTAGGCGTCCTCGTCGACCATGCGCGCAAGGCCGCGGACCTGCCCCTCGATTCTGCGCAGTCGCTTGAGATGTGCGTCCTTCGAGGCTGTATACCCGGGTGTCGCCGTATCCATGACTCCTCCTCCCTAATACCCCATAGGGGTATAAGAAGCAATATACCCCTATGGGGTATCAATCTGTCAAGGGGCCAACGTCACCAGAAGTGCGACGGATACCTCAGCTGCATAACCGGGCCCGCCCGCGTGGGCGTCGAGGGTGTGCAATTCAGCGCGCCGACTGGCCCTCCCGCGTGCGGCGCATCAGCCCGCCGCATGATCATCAAGCCGACCCGCCCCGTTGCTCATGGGTTCCCGCGCGGGTCGATTACTTTGGCCGCACCTGATTCCATGTGATTCCTGAGCTGCCAGATGTTGGAGCCGACCATGTAGGTGTTGATCGCAGGATCTGGTGTGATCTTCAAGAAGCAGATTCGCGTTTCGCCGCGGCGGTAAGACTCTTCGTAAGCCTTGAGGATTCGGCGGCCTATCCAGAACTGGCGGAAGGCATCCCGCCCTTCGTCGTCAGTCCAGTCGAGGATCTTCGCGTGTCCGCTCAACTGGAGGGTTGCTGGTGGGAGGAACCACAGGAGCCGCCTCGGCAGCGGAACCACGAGCGAGACCCGCGGATGCCGCACGACATTGCGCGCCTTCTTCAGGTGCCGGCGGGTCATAACGAAGATGGAGATGGCACCGCCGAGCTCAGACACGCGGTAGTTGACTCCCGCTGAGCACGGTTTGCCCTCTTCGTCAGTCGTCGAAAGTACCGCAAACGTTCGCTTCCGTAGATGGCCGAGAACCAGCTCGAACGTGACAGGGTGATCCTTCACCATGACGCCCGGCGACTCGGTGACCGACGAAGCGCGGTATTCATGTGCACCCGCCGACCCATGTGTTCCGGGACTTGTTGGAAAGAGCCCGTGGCGTGGACGCCGGGGTGCTTACAGGGACGAGGCACCTGCCAGGCCCACTCCCGGAAGGTCACGACACCACCGCCACCAGCGTCGCCACGATCCAGAGTGCCGCCGCAGCGGAAAGCAGCCACCGAAATGTCGAGTGCAGCGCGAAATTTACCAACGCCATGACCCCACTCGACGATGCGCCGGCGACCGCCAGTACCGCCACTGCCGACGACTCGGCATTACGAATGTCGGTGGCTGCCAGGTAGATGGTGAGTGTCCTGGTAGCCACTGCGTATCCGCCGAGGACGATGAACACCAGACGCAGCCACTCACGCAGGCTCGGTACGGCAGCATCGATCTCGCCCGCGGTGCGGCGTAGATAGCGCAAGTCCTCGGGCAGCAGTGCAGGCCGGGCCAACAGAAAGAACCCGCCAATCCCGACGAGGATCGCGCCACCGACGCCGAACAGCCATGCGGCGGCGATCATCAGGTCGACTTCCCGCCGCGGGTGAGGACCACTGAGGCCACGATCAATAGCCCACCCAGCCAGACGAACCCAGTTAGTAATGGCCAGGTTTCGTCGAAACGTGAGGTGAGACTGGTATCGAATAGCAACCTGGTCACGCCGTACCCGGGAAGAAACTGGGCCCACTCCTGAGGTATAGGGCGGAGCATCGGACTTTGGATGATTCCCAGATCGAGAAAAGGGATCAAGAATGCGACGAACACCCCCGCGACCTTGCCCAGCAGTGGCCCGATGACTACACCGATCAGGGCGTAGATGGCGGCGATCAGCAGGTTGGCGGCAATGTAGCCCGGCCACTGCCTGGCGTCGAAGACGGTCGCGGTAACCCCCATGGTGGCCGCCGTGATGACGATGGCGGCTACGGCGACCACGCCCAATCGGGCAGCCAGCACCACGCCAGTGCGGTAGCCGGCCAGCCGCAGGCGTCGGTCCCCGCCGGCAGCATCGACCACTACGAACATCCCAACCAGTGCAGCCAGCGCACCGATGCCGATCGGGGCCATCGCTCCGGCGTGTACCTCGGGAAACCAGAACGACTGGTTTGAAACGGCGCCGTTCTCGGTGACCGACACCATTAGAGATCGCCCCGGCGTGGTCACCTTCGCCAGCAGCACGAACGCCGCCGGCACAATAACTAGCAGCACCAGCAGCACGCCGTTTCGCCGCAGATCGACCAGACCGAACCTCAGCGCAGTCGGTAACTGGCCGGCCGTGCGCTGACGCCGTCGCGCGGTGCGAGAACCCGCCGCCACCAACGCGCCGGCCACAGCAAGAGCGCCGAGCATCCAAACCGAGGCGAGGCCGAGATCGCCGAGCCGTCCAGCGTGGTGCGAGGGCGTGTCGACCATCCACAACGTGACGAAGTGAGTGGGAAACCAGCGAGTGAACACGTAATCGCCGCCGCTGCCGGCAGGCCCGACGAACACGTCGATCATCCAGATCAACAAGATGATCACCGCACCGTTGACCGGATTGGCAACCGCTATCCCTACTAGCGCACCGATCGCCAGGTAGATGACCGAGAACATCAGCGTACCGACGATCACCCGGACCGGATGGTCGATACCGACACGCACGGCCAACGCGGCGAGCGCCACTCCCGAGACGAGTCCCGCCATGAGCAGACCGGTGCCGGCCCGGGCAGCGAGCAACCGCGCCGCTGGTAAGCCGACCAGTTGCAACCGCTTGTCCGCGCGTCGCGCCGAGCGGATCTGGAAGTACATTGCGAGCCCCGACAGGAAGCCAGCTGCCCAGCCGGCGGTCGCCGTTTGGGTTGCGATGCCGGGTCGTCCCCGTAACAGTTCCATCGCGTCGGCGATCGAACCGGCCGCGACCAGCACGAACACGAGCGGCACCAGGACCAGCATGATCAGGTTCACCGGGTTGCGAACATAGTCGGCGATGAAGCTGCGGGTCAGCAGCAGCGTCGGCCGCCACTGCTCATGGGCTGCGGTCGTCACTGGGGACCCCCTGCCCTCCGTACTGTCCCTCGCATAGCCGCCCGTCACACAGCTTGACGATGCGATCGAAGCGGTGCTCGTCAGCGACGAAGTGGCTAATGATCAGCACCGACCGTCCGTCGTCGCGACGACGGGCCACCAGATCCCAGAACTTCAGATAGGTGTCCCAATCGAAGCCGGCATAGGGCTCATCCAGCAGCAGCACTTGCGGGTCGGCCAGCATCGCCAATGTCAGGTTGAGCTTGGCCAGCGTGCCGCCCGACAACCGATCCGCCCGTGTGCCGGCGTATCGTTCAAATCCCAACGCCTCGTAAAGATCTCGGCGCGCGCGCCGTTCGCCCTCATGCGTCATACGGTAGGCGCGCGCGAACAGCTCAATGTGCTCATCACAGGTCAGGCGTTCATACACCACCGGCTGCTGCGGGCAATAGCCCAGCACGCCGGAGCGGACCACCGTGCCCGCGTCTGGGGCAAGCTCGCCAACCAAGATCTTCATGATTGTTGACTTGCCTGAGCCGTTCTCCCCAACAAGACCGACCACTTCGCCAGGCTGCAGCGTCAGATCGACGCCGCGCAGCACCTGCCGGTGGTGCGAGATCGGCCAGGTGCCGCGGCGAAACGACTTCTCGATACCGCCGGCCGTTAACACCGCGGCGGCGGCCTCGACCACCGGCAGCTTCGTTATGGCGTCGGTCCCAGTGGTGTGATTCATGACCGACCTCCTCCGTGGGAGCCGTCGGTGCTGGGCGGTGGCGAGGCGCCGGTGGGCAGGGGCGGCGGTGTCGGGCGATGCCAGGCGGTGCGGCTGTCACCGGAGTGAGCGGTTTCCGGCACGGTTTGGGGACGAGATCGCAAGTGCGGCACGAATGCCGGAGTGCGTGCCGCGTACGCGTTCCATGCGGGGCCGAATTGGTCCGCCGCGTCGCGTTCTTCGCTGCGCGCCAGCCGCGCGTAGACGTAAACCAGCACTGGGAACATCATCAGTGTGGGAATCGTCGGCCACTGCAGCAAGAAGCCGAGCATGACTAGTAGGAAGCCGTCGTATTGCGGGTGACGTACCCAGGCATACGGGCCGGTTGTGGCGAGTCGATCGGCTTGGGCGGCCGCATGCAAGTGTCGCCAGGCGACCGCGATCAGCCAGAAACCGCCACCGATCGCCGCGTAGCTGGCCAGATGAAAGGGGCTCAGGTGCGGGTCGCCGGTCCAGCCGATGAGGTCGTTCCACAGGTGCCCGCCGGCGTGGGTGTCACGTAGGAGCGGGAAGCGCGATCCCAGCCAGCCGCCGAGCAGGTACACGGTCAACGGGACGCCGTACATCTCGGTGAACAACGCCACCAAGAACGCGGTGTAGCCGCCCATCGCCCGCCAATCTCGATGCGTTCTCGGACGAAAGAAGCTCAGCCCAAAAGCCATGAACAACAACGTGTTCACGATCACCAGCGGCCATAATCCGTAGGCTGCATCTGCCATCGCCAAGACCTCCTGATCGGTGATGGACGTGGAGGTTTATGACCGTCCCGCAGAGTCGCGGTGCTCCGGCGTATCGGACCGGTCATGCTTAGTGTTGTTACCGTGCCCGCCGCCCATTCCGCCCATCATGAACATCATCATCAATGGGCATGCCAGCGCAAAGAGCAGCAGCGCCGACGTCGACAGCGGAACACCGATGGCCAGCGCAGTTACGAAAGCGGCGGCCAAGGCCAAGGCGTACCAGGGTAGGTACTGTGTTTTCATCTCGAGGTCCTTCCGTTCGGGCCGCCCTCAAGCATGCGCTTCTACCCTGGCGATGCCCATGGAACTACGTAGGTGATAGGTACGACGAAAGTCCCTGTCTGATTCGCCCAGAGGCCCTATGGCGGCCAACGCGATCGTTCTCGTCGGCGTCGGCGTCGGCGTCGGCGTCGGCGTCGGCGTCGGTGCTGGCATCGGCGGTAGGCGTCGCATCCGGTCTGCGGCACGGTCATCACGAGCCGGCGGTGTGAAACCCGATCACCACGATCGGACACGCGGACGATCACGGTCGTGCGGCGCCACCCGCTACGTAGCCGGTCGTCGAGTCAGCCGGCACGCCAGCGACACCGGCGCCTGTCGAGGCTCCTTCGCCTGAGTCGCTTCACCACGAAACGGGCGTTGATCACAACCACGACCAGTAGTGAGTCAACCGCGGCCCGGTGGACTGGTACGTCGAGAACTTCGTCAGGTGTACGTGATGGGGGCAAAAAGGCGCCTTGCTGACTGTCGCACCACCTACTGGGAGTGCCTTCGTTAGATCTGCCAGTCTTGGGCGCCGTCGTTTTGGTTGTAGGTGCCGATGGAGTTCTTGACGACGACCGGGTCTCCACTGCCGAAGTTGTCATAGAACCATTGAGCGTTGGCTGGACTCAAATTGGGGCACCCGTGGCTGACATTGCGCTTGCCTTGATCGTTGACTGACCAGGGCGCGCTGTGAACGAATATGCCGCTGTTGTCGATGCGAACTGCGTCTGCACCTTCAGCTTGTAGCCTTCAGCCGAATCGATGGGGACGCCGTACGTCGAGGAGTCCATGACGATATACGCGAACTTCTCCAACACGTAGTAGGTGCCGTTCGGGGTTTCGTAACCCTTCTTACCGAGAGAGACGGGAAAAGTCTTCTCCAGCTTGCCGTTGCGCATGATCTCCATCTGGTGAGTGCTGTCATCGATGGTTGCGACGAGCGCATCGCCGGTCCGGAAGCTCGACTTGGTCCCGCTGGCATCGATGTTCACCGTTGTGTTGGCGGGCCAGAAGTCGATGGGCCGCCACCGAAGCTGGGTGTCATTCATCGTGTAGAACTTCCCGGGCACGGGCGGGTTGGAGGAGATGTGAACGGCTTGCTCGGCCAGCGCGCGGTCGGCGATCGGCCGTTAAAAGTTGATGATGATCGGCTTGGCCACACCGACCATCGCGCCATTGACGGGATTGAACGTCGGCGGCGCGAACAAGCCCAGCCGGGGGCGCCGGCCGTGAAGGATCACTTAGCGGACCCTGGATCGAATCGGGGGAGAGGACGAACGGTTCTGGCGGGGATCCCGGCATTGCCATCGGATCGATCGGCGCCGGCGGTCCGGGAAGGGGCGGCTCCGCCGCGGCGGAGCCGGTGCTCAGCATTAGTGCGCCGGCGAGGCCAGTCGCGGCCAACATCAGTCCCAGCTTGCGCACTAGCCGCCGCTCCATAACCGGTCTCCTCGCCTAGATTCTTCCGCCGTGCAACCCAAGAAGCACGACGAGTACTTTCAGATCTACTACCTACGTACGTTGGCAGTAGGTTGACCGATTTCGCTTACCGTGCGGTGCGGCAGTGGCTCCGTGTGGACAACCGCCACGTACGTCCGTAACCCTAACTGTGATCTACGTATCGAGA
This sequence comes from Mycobacterium sp. smrl_JER01, assembly GCF_048513595.2. Classification (NCBI taxonomy): domain Bacteria; kingdom Bacillati; phylum Actinomycetota; class Actinomycetes; order Mycobacteriales; family Mycobacteriaceae; genus Mycobacterium; species Mycobacterium sp. smrl_JER01. The sequence goes on from NZ_JBLXXK020000002.1 coordinate 235,429, forward strand.
CCGTACTTGGTTCCTGCGCAACGAAAGGACATCCGACGTCGTGATCCTTGAACCGATCCGGCGGATCTCCCGTTCGCTGGTGCGGTCGCTGTTGCGACCTTGCTGTGTGTCGCGGTCGTCAGCGACGTCAACGCCGATCCGGCATCGGACGCACTGGCCCGCATGAATGAGCTGTCCCGCCAGCCGAGCAGACCACTGAGGCTATGCACACCGCACAGATCGACTTAGAAACCTTCCGGTCGCGGACTATCTACGTAGTGCAATAGTAGATGGGCGGCACAGGGCAACGGCGCGACGCTGGTATGACGCCCTGGGCAGGGCTGCGCGTACCGACAGGACAGTGAGGCTTCTTCATCAAGTCTTCATCGGGACACGAACCGACCCATACTCGGAATCTTGAGGCTGGACCGAGGCTGCGAGAGCGCTTGCCGCGTGGCCTGGTGTCACGAAGTTGTATAAGAAGGATGCGCGATGCAGCACAAGCGATGTGGAACTGGGTTTGCGGCGTTGGCAGCGTCGGCCCTGTTCATCACTGCCTGTTCGAATGCGACAACAGACTCTCAGTCATCGCCGAGCGCTGCGAGCAGCGACGCGGTCCACAACGACGCTGATGTGACCATCGATGCCGGGCAGACCGATGTCCAGGATGACGACATCGGGATCGAGGTCGCGCGCGACGGCGATCGCGTCGACGCCGTTGCCGGCCACGACCGCCTCGAACTGCTCGCGTTCCAGGTAGCTGGCCACCACTTCGGCCAGGGGAAGTTCGTCGTCGACGACCAGGGCGCGGTATCCCTTCGCCTGCTCAGGCGGTGTACCCGGGTGGTTATCCATATCCCGCATGGTGCCCGCTGAAGCAGCCGCGGCGGCGCAGACCGCACGAAGCGGCGCGATCTTCAGCAGATCTTTACGAGACTCATGCCGATTGCGTCCTTCGGCTGGGAGACGCTCACTGTGGAGGAGGGCCTGATATGCGCTTGCTGATGGACGTCTGCCCGAACAGTCTCGGGTGGCAAACGTGGCTGATCCTGTGCGCCGTCATTGTCGTGATGTGAGCCGCCGGCGCGACGGCCCTGTTCCACGCTTCTGGCCGGCCGCGCCGCAGGCAGCGGCGTGAGGCAATAGAGGAGCCTGTTCGCAGCGGCCAAGTCGGGGCGGAGTGACTGGTCAGCAACGCGGCCAACGTAGCGCTCGCGCGGGGTGTCAGTATTCGATCAAGCGCGTGACGTAGGGCGTCATGCCGGAGCTGCGTACGGGGGAGATTTTGACCACTGACCCGGTGTAGGGGGCTTCGAGCATCATGCCGTCGCCGAGGTACATGGCTTCGTGCTGGCTGGCGTTGGGGCCGTAGAAGATGAGATCGCCGCGCTGCATCTGCGATGACGGTACTTTGCGGCCGGCGTTGTACTGGGATCCGGAGTAGTGGTCGAGTTTGATGCCGACTCCAGCGAAGGCGTAGAGCATGAGGCCGGAGCAGTCGAAGCCGACGGTGTTGGCTCCTTGATCGATTCCCCGAGCGGGCCCGTTGGCGTTGCCACCGCCCCATGAGTAGGGAACGCCGAGTTGTGACATGGCTCGTCGGATCACGAACTCCGAGGCCTGGCGGCCGTACAGGCGGGGGATGCGTCCATTGGTGATGCCGGGATCTGCAGCAGCGGTCGCGGGGGAGAGGATGCCCAGTTTGGTGAGGAAGTTTCGGCCCATGTCGGCGGTGAGTTGCAGCGAGGTCGCCATGATTTTGAGGACGGCGTTGATGATGGCTATGGGGTCGCCGGCCACATTGGCGCTGGGCACCATCGGCAGCGTGGTGTCCCACTGGCCGGTGCCCGAGCTGTCCGCCGGTGCCGGGCTGGAGCGGTCCCATTGGCCGCTCGGCGGCACCGGGGTACCGGGTTGTGCGGCCGTGGGCTGGCGCGTGGTGGCTGCTACCGGTCGGGCAGTAGTGAGTCGGGTTTGTGCGGAGTCGCGTTCGGCGGCCAACCGGGTGAGGTCGGACTGCTGATTGGTGAATGCGCGTTGCGCGGCAACGAGTTCCGCGACTGCACCGTCCTGCCGTCGTTGCGCCTCGGCCGCTGCGGCGTCGGCGTCCAGCCGGGCCTGCTTGGCGGCTGAGAGTCGGTTGGCGCGTTCAGTCTGGCTTCGGCGAAGATCGTCTTTGACCCTGCCGAAGGCAAGGAGATAGGTCTGCTGCGTCGAGGCTGCCGAGAGGATGTCTTCAGGGCTGCTTGCCAGCGGCAGTGAGCGCGAGGGACCGTTCATATAGGTCGAGGCGGCGAACTCGTCGAAACGCTGCTGCGTCGCGTCGATGGCGGTTTGGCTGTCGGCGAGTGCTTTCTCGCTGTCGGCGAGTCTGCGGTGCGCCTCGGAGACCGCCTCGCGGGCGGTGGCAAGCTCAACCAGGGCCCGATTGACGCTCTCCTGCTTGTGTTGGATGTCCGCGCCGATATCGGCGACGTGCTGGTTGACCTCGGCGACGGCGGCGACAAGTCCTGCGACCGTTTCGCTGTCACCATCAGGTTCGCTTCCGTGGCCGGCCGTTGCGACGCCCGAGGTGTGCAGCACCAGCATTGACGCAAGTACCCCGGCGATGAGAAGTGAAGTGAGGCGCCGCATCAATTCTCCTGAGTGGGGCGGCTGCCGGGTGGCCGCGAGTCGGACGGGGCAGTGCGCCGACGTGTCATGTCTGACGGCCTACTACCGCTGTAAGTACGTAGTGGCATAGTACGTATTTGGAACGTACATCACTGGAGCATCAGGAGAAACGCCTGTCACAGTCTCAACTCGGTAACACCTGACCGGCCGGCAGGATCTGCTGTTGGCCCGAGGTGCCGGTGCCTTGGATCCGATTCGATGACGCACGCCGGGGCGAAATCGGTTGCGCAGCCACGGCGAGGTCCCCGACATCTGGTCTGTTGGCGGCTACATTAGGAGGCTGCAGGGTGCCGCCCTGTGCGAATCGGCCACCTCGTTAGAGCGAGCAGGAGTTGCGGCGGATGGAACAGCGAGGATTCGGCGATCTCGAAGCGGTGGTCATGGACTGGGTGTGGTATCACCAGGAGCCGGTCACCGTACGCGACGTGTTCGAGGACCTGTCTGAGCAGCGGCCAATCGCGTACACCACGGTGCTGTCGACCATGGACAACCTGTATCGCAAGCGGTGGCTAAAACGGCAGCGCAACGGCAAGGCCTATGTGTACCGGGCGGCGATGAGTCGTGAAGAGCGGTCGGCGCGGCTGATGAAAGCTGCCTTCGACTCCGGCGGCGACACCAACACTGTGCTGGCATTTTTTGTCGAGCAGATGAGTACAGAGCAATCAGCCCAACTGAAGGCGGCGCTGCGTAAGGGGCGGCGATCATGACGACGGCGCTGTGGCTGGTGCTCTACGGCGCAGTGCTGGCGTGGCTTGCTCCACCGGTACTGCGGCGCCTTACTGGTGGCGGGGTCAGCCCGTCCATGGGTGTGGCCGCCTGGCTGGCCACGGTTGCCGCCGTGCTTGCGGCATGGCTGGCGGCAGTGGTGCTGGTGGTCAACGCGACGTCAAACAGCATCCTCGACGGCTCGGTCGTGACCCTCTGCCTGGAACTGTTTGGGTTCTCCGATCACACCCCGCTGGCGGGACGCCTCGGCTCTATTGCGCTCATCGGCGGGGGGCTGCTGACCTCGGCGGTCGTGGCGCTGCGACTGGGTCGCTGCCTGGCCGGACTGCGCACCCGAAGCCACGAGCACGCACACGCCGCGCGGATCGTCGGTCGGCCCACCGACCATCCCCACGTCGTTGTCGTCGAGGCGGACCTTCCCGCCGCTTACTGTGTCATCGGCCGCCCCCATGCCATCGTCGTCACCTCGGCGGCCGTGAAATCGTTGAACCGAGCGCAACTGAAAGCGGTTCTGGCCCACGAGAATGCTCACCTAACAGGGCATCATCACCACATTCTCATGGTGCTGCGTGCCCTCGCCGCCACCCTTCCCCACCTGCCCTTGTTCGCCTGCGCACATCAGGCTGTGGCGGAACTGCTGGAGATGTGCGCCGACGATACCGCCGCTCGTCGCGTCGGCACTCGTCCTCTACTGGCGGGGTTGCTCGCGCTGGCCGGTCACCGACCTCCGGTGGCCGAAGGTCTGGCCGCGGCGGCAATGGCGATCATCACCCGCGCCGAGCGACTAGTCACCCCGACGCGTCGGCACGTGCAGTGGCGTCATCGCGCTCTCCTGGTTGCCGCCATCGCCACGATGCTCGCCACACCGGCATTCATCCAGGTGCTCTGCCACCACTAGGTGCCCCTAGCTCTGATCCGGGTTCGGGTCGGCCAATGCGCACTTCGACGGACGAGAACCCTTCGACGGTCGGGTATCGGCCCACCCAGCAAAGTCTTCGCTGACCGCCTGACGCCTGCGTCCACAGCGTAGATTATCTACGGAGTCAAACCGTAGATGACCAGTGCAAAGGCTTGCTGTTGGCGGTTGCGCTGTAACGCCTGGATCAGCGAGGACGGCTGGGATCAACGCCGAAGGCCGTTGATGACGCGACCCGGCGCTAAATATCCCGGTCGGCGCGCCATCTACGTAGTAACTACATAGATGGCGGTAGGCTGTCTCGTAGGCGGTGCAGTGAGGATGCATAGGCGCGCTTTAGTTTTCGTGAACGGCTAGGAGAATGCCACGACGATCGAGTCGCACCGCTATGTCGCTGGTTCCGTACCGCCAGTGGCGGCCGCTGGCCGCATCCGTGTGCTACTGGTGGAGCCTCGACGCATCTATGCGGCCACCGTGGCGCGACACTTACGCGCCGGCGGTTTCGCCGTGGAGGTGGCCTATTCGCCAGGTGCTGCACTCACAGGGCTGCGCGAGCGTGATCCCGATGTGGTCGTGGTGGGCGTCGGCACTCAGGGGCTGGGCACGGCCATGCTTGACCGCATCCGTCAGGAAACTCAAGTCGGCGTGGTTGCTCTCAGCGACGGCGATATTACGCCGCTGCTCGTGAGTACCGGGGTCGTCTGTGTGGGCGACATCGAGGCGCTGAACGTGCGAATTCGGCTGGCGCTGAGGCGCTGCGGTGTCGGCGGCGAACCACGTGGCGGCGGCCACGGCGACGAGACGCATCGCCGTGAGATCGGAGATCTCCGTATTGATGTGGCCGCGCGTCGGGTGTTCCTCCGCGACGAGCCATTGCCGCTCACCCGCACGGAGTTTGAGATTCTCTGCACGCTGGCGGAGAGTCCCGGTGAACCGGTGACGTGTCGTCAATTGCAGCTGAGCCTGTGGGGGGATGCGTCCGACGGTGGCCGGTCCACTCTGGGGGTGCATGTGGGTAATCTTCGGCGCAAGCTGGGTGAGGACCCACACTCACCGCGGTATCTCCGTACGGTGCGCGGGACCGGTTACTGTCTGACCGGCTAAGTGGGGGCAGCGAGTGCCTGGTGCGCCGCAGTGATGCAGCTGGTGACAGATTGCGGCGAGGACTTAGCTTTCGATGATGCGAACGACGTAGGGCGTCATCCCTGACGTGCGCACTGGGGAGATCTTGATTGGCACGCCGGTCTGCTGTGCCTCGAGCATCTGCCCGCCGCCGAGATAGATAGCTTCGTGCTGGCTCCCGCCCGGGCCCCAGAACAGCAGATCGCCCCGCTTCGCTTGGGAGGGTGGCACCTTGCGGCCGGCGTCGTACTGATCACCGGACCATCGCGGGAGCAGAACTCCAACGCCGGCGAAGGCGAACCGTGTCAGGCCTGAACAGTCAAAGCCGACGGTGCCTGCCCCCTGGTCGACGCCGCGGCTGGGACCGGTGAGGCTTCCGCCACCCCAGGAGTAGGGAACGCCGATTTGCGTTCCCGCCCTCCGGATTACGTACTCGATCGCTTGCGCACCATTGACCCGGTTTCCGCGCACGCTCGTCGACGGATCCGCGGCGGGACTGACGAGCCCCAGGCTGCTGAGGAAGTTGCGACCCATGCTCATGGCGGTCTGCGTCGCCATGGCCGTTGCCTGAAGAGAGGCGTTCGCGATGGCAACCGGATCACCGGGAGCGCCTGCGCTCGCCACCTTAGGAAGCAGTGGATCCCAAGGGCCGGCGGCAGGTTGGGCCGACGCGACCGGTGCGCACGCAAGGAAAAGCAAGACGACGATGGCGATCACACCGGAGAGCCGCCGAACCGCCTGTGCTGCTACAAGGATTGTGGGGTCGCAGCGGTCAGCGCGGGCAGTTGGAGCACCCTTGCTCCGGACGTGTGATTCCATGTCTTCTCCTCGGTGCGCCGCGCGGTGAGCTATCACACGCACCAATAGCGGGGCTGAATCGCATAAGTACGGCGCAGCACCAAAATACGTAGCTCCTACGTAGAAAAGCGTAACTCACAAAAGCCCCACCAGTAACAGTAGCCACATAATTACAATGGTGAAATTCGCTGCGGCAGCTCGGTTTGGATGCGGCAAGTACTGGACTAGAACCGTTTTTACGGTCGGGAGGACGCGCGTGAATAGCGCGCCGATGAACGCAAACTGTGCGAGCTTCTCGGAGAAGGAGGCACTATGGGCCGTCGTCGGGGGTAGCAACAATTCTGCCCCGCGCGGTCACGTGAAGCCTCGTCGGCGGTAGCGCGCCGCCTTCGGTCATCGGGGAGTCGATGAGCTCCAGCCACGCCGACAACCGCCCGTACGGCAACGGCGTCTCAGGAGTGACCCCAAATGCGCCGCGGAGAAAGGGGTTCAGCGACGCTGGGCACCCGGGCATGTCAGCCCGGTGTCACTAACTTCCGATGCTCAGAGGTTGGCGTTTCCGGCCTTCCATTGCTCCCAGGGGATGTTCCAGTCTCCGAGTCCGTCGGTTCCTGACAGGGTTGCGCCGGTCGTGTTGATGACTTCCACGATGTCGCCGCGTCGGGTGTTGTCGTAGAACCAGCGGGCATTGGCTGGATTGACGTTGAGGCATCCGTGGCTGACGTTGGCGATGCCTTGGCTACCCACCGACCATGGGGCAGAGTGCACGTAGATGCCGCTGTAGGACATTTGCGTGGCCCATTCGACTTCGGTGCGGTAGCCGTCGGGCGAGTTGGCGGGGACTCCGTAGGTGGACGAATCCATCACCAGGAAGGAGTAGCGGTCTCCGATGATGTAGGCGCCGTTGTCGGTGGGCGTTTTGGCTTTGCCCATGGAGATGGGCATGGTTTTGACGACTTCGCCGTTGCGCCGCACGGTCATCGTCTTGGTGGCGTCATCGGCGGTGGCGATGATGTGGTCGCCGATCGTGAATCGTGTGGTGACGTCTTCCTGGCCGAAGAGTCCGTCGCCGAAGTCGACGCCGTAAGCCTCCACCGACACCTCAACGTGCGTTCCGGGCTCCCAGTATTCGGCGGGGCGCCAGCGGACTTCACGATTGCTGAGCCAGTAGAAGGCGCCCTCAACCGGGGGGTTCGTGGTCACGGTGATCGCCTGCTGCGCCGCAACCCGGTTCGTGATGTTCTCGTCAAAGCGAATCGCAATGGGTTGACCCACGCCCACCGTTTCGCCGTCATTGGGCAAGACGTAGGGCATCGTCAGGTTTTCGGGGGAATGGGTTTCGAATGTTGCGCTGGTGCTGGTCGTTCCGCCAAGCCCCTGTGCGTGCGCCTGCAGAGTGTACTGCTTGTTGTAGCCCAGCGGTTCCGCCGATGACCAGGTAACGCCGTCGGGGCTCAGCTGCCCATCAACAAGTTCGCCCGCCTCGTTGGTCAGCGACACTTGGCCGAGAACACCGTCGCCGGCGGTAACGGTCACGGGGGCATCGACAGCGACGCCGATCGCACCATCAGTCACGGACGCTTCCAGTTTCGGTACGAGCAAGTCTGCGTAGGGCGTGCCCTTGTCGGTGATGACGTCGGGCGTGGGCGCCGCCGCCGGAGACGAGGTGCAGGCGGTCGCGATCAGCAGCACCGCCACCGCGAGGACGGTCGTGCGCAACCAGTGCGTCGTCGCTCGAAACGCTGGTGGGCAGCCTATCTGCGGCATGAGTGAGGCTCTCCGTATCGGGTCTTCGTCATCGGCTAACGGGCGGTGGCACCGCCTGGTGCGTCGCGAGGGCCGGTCGCGGGCGACGGTGCACCGTTTACGGGTATGCCTTCAAGAGTGCTCTTGAGTCGTTTAGCTTTCTTAGTCCTTCGATGAAGATTCGATAAAGCTGGCACTAAAAGCTGGCTCCTCGGGCTTGCACAACCGCCAAAATCGGGGGCGCGTCCGTCTGTTGGTCCCAGCCGAAAGTGGTGGAGCCGTCTGTCGTTGCCGTCGACCGCGGCGAGGCTGGCTAGCGGGTCGAGCCACGCTGCACCGGTGAATCGGGGGCCCGACGGCTACAGACGATACGTCGAGCCTTGGCCGGATGGCGGTATCGGCGCGTTTCCGTCGGCCGTCGTGGCCGTGGTCAAGGACTTGAGGCTGCAGCCGCTGGCGTGGGTGAACGGGTAGATCATCTGCCGCAGATAGCTGGTGGGGTAGTCGGGTTTGGCGGCCATGCCGAGCTGGGTGGAGTCGAATCGCCATGTGGCGTCGTAGGCGTAGGTGCGCATCAGGTGGTCCCACACCAGGGTGAACAGGCCGAAGTTGACGTCGCCGACGCCGGCCCATTTGAGGTGGTGGAAGCGGTGGCCTTCGTTGAGGGCCAAGACATACTTGGCGGGGCCGATGCGGTAGTCGGCGTTGGAGTGCTGCAGCAGCTGGATTGCCACCGCCAGCGCCAGTACGGAGGCTACGTCGACGGGCAGCCCGATCAGGATCAGCGGTGCGACGCCGGCGGCCATCTCCACGGTTTGGTGCAGGGGGTGCTTCATCTGGCCGTTGAGGCCGTAGAAGCGGGTGACGCTGTGGTGCACCGCGTGAAAGCGCCACAACACACCGATCTTGTGGCTGGCCAGATGTACGACGGTGATGCCGAGGTCCGCGACCAGGATCGCGGCGAGGACCTGTGCGATGAATGGCCAGCTGTGTGGCCACAACGGCGGTGCGGGGACGATCGCGGCCAGCAGCGGGATGGCGGCCACGCTTGCCAGGATGAGGGTTTCGTTGACCGCGACGTGGATGCGGTCGCGCGTGCTGTCGGCCCGGTCACGGTTCCACGCGGTGTCATACGGAATGACCAGCTCTACCAGGAACGTCGTCGTGATCGCGACGACCAGGACGGCCAGCAGCCAGTACTTCTGGGCGCCGCCGGCGGTGAAGACGATGCCGGCGCCGTTGAGGCCGATCAGCATGAACGGCACGTAGCCGTAGCGGGCCACCGCCTGGGCCGCGGTAGCCGCCGTCGATGTCGGAGAAGTCGTGCTCATGCCGTGAATCGTCGCGGTCACCGACACGGCGGCGCTTGAATGATCCGGCTAAAGGCCGGCTTCGTGGTCCCAGGACACGTGCCGGCTCAGGACCGGTCTCAGAGATGCGTTAGCTTAGTTTGACGCCTGTGCTCACACGAGCGGAGAAGTCAGGTGTTTACTCGCGGTGATCATGATCGCCGTGGTCGTCCTGCGCAGGCACCGCGGGTGGGGCCGGAACTTCGGCCGTCGCCGGTGCAGCCGACTCGCCGGCAGGCTCGTTGACGGGCGGCGGGGCGGCCGGCTCGTGATTGCTGTCAGGGCTTTGAACATGCTCGCTGCTCGTCCCATGATCATTACCCTCCGCGGGCTCGGCGCCAGCGCCGTGGTGATCGCTATGCGCATCGTCGGGGGTCGTCGCGTCGTGCTCGCCGTGCCCATCCTCGGGGGTCGTCCCGTGGTGGCCACCGTCCGCGCTCGCTGGCGCATGGCCGTGCTGCAGTCCTGAAGCAACGCCCACCGTGGACGCCAGCGTCACGACACCGACGGCGCCCATGAGCACTAATGCGCTGCCGAACACCGGTACCGGCTGTCCTTGCAGGCCGCGGTACCACACCCAGCTGGCGCCCATCACGATGTAGATTTGAAGCAGCAGTGCGCAAAGGTCCGCGGCTTGGACCAATTCCGCTTCTCCCGCGCTGGGGCCGAACGGGGCTCCCACGGTCCTGGACAGGGCCCAAAGAGCAATGGCTCCAACGTTGAGCATGATGCCGGCAGCAAGCACAGGAGTCGTGGTTCGTGCGAGAACCAGGCGCGCCCAGAGCAGTTGGAAGAGTGCGATCGTTGCGAAGAACAAGCCTGCTGGCATCCACTCCTGCCAGTGGGTGGGTACGACGGCGAAGTGGATGACCGCGGCGCCCAGCGATGCGAGCGCGGCGAGCCGAGCCGCCAACCGGCTGTCGGTTTTCTTCGCTGTCCTTGGCGCCACCGAACCAGGATGACAGCGCCACCCGCGACAGCGGTTGCATGACACCACATCTCAACACGACCGAGATTCATTTGTCATCAACTACTGTCTTCCTACGTAGACGCCGTCGATGCCACCCTCTGAGTCTCGACCACCGCCGCTTGGCCGTGCGGTAGGACGCCCGCTCGCACTTAGCGTCGGCGAATGTAGCGATTTCGCGGGTCGTTGCTCGCTGCTGAAGAGCGGTCGCAGACATTCGTCCGGGATACGCGTGTCGGCGGGTCCTGGTGCGCAGTCGGACCTGCAATTGTTGACGTACTTCTTGGTGGATGTCGACTCTGATGGTCGGGGCAACCTCAAGCGTCGCCGCCAGTCCATAGCGGACCGGTGCCGCCAACCGGCCCACGTCCACGCGGCAGTCAACGTTGATCTCAGGCGCATCGCCCGCTGCGAACGCGACGGCCCGTTGTCCTTCGAGTATTTCGTGTTGCACGGTGCCGTTACGGCGCCTCGACGACATCCGCGAGCATTCGCCGGGATATGCCACTTGCTTGGGTAGTGGCGGCGGCGTCTTAGGTGCTGTAATCGGGCGTCTACCTGCACGACAGGGTGTCTGAGACGGCAAATAACGCGCATTATGTGTATGTTTTGTGGAGCTTGTTGAGTCACTTTGCGGATTATTCTCGCCGCTTTTATGGTTAGGCGCTGTAGAGTCGCTGCTGACGAAGGAGGTGCTCGCGAGATGTCCGACTTGTTGATCAAGGCTGGGGACGACACCGCGCGGATGGACACCCACGAGGTTGTCGCCTACCTTCTGGCGCGCCTCGGACCCACCCTGACGGCGTATATCGCCAGTTCACGAAGTCGTGCGATGCCAGCCCGGTGGGCCACCCCTCCGGGGGAGCGCAACCACGCCGAACCCTCGACTGAGAAAGCGCGGCGGCTGACGGCAACGCATACCGTCTTCTGGCTGATCGAGGAAGCCGAAAACGACCAGGTTGCCCGGAACTGGCTGATTTCTGCGAATCCTCGCCTAGACGGGATCACGCCGGCGCAACTGCTACGCGAAGATCAGTTTGGTGCTGTCTTTCGCGCCGCGGACGCGTTTATCACCGACACCTACCATGCCTAGTCACTCGTGACGTCGACTCTTCCTATACTCAGCCCGTTCGCTGTGTACAGAGAGGCAGGCGCGGGTGTCGTTGGTGGGTGCGACTATCTGCGCGTCGAGTGGGCTAAACATCGTTGCGAGTTCGGGTCAGAGTGTCTTTCGAGTGGCTCGGACGCAGTACGGTCCGGTTAATCCACCCCCGCGCGTTCCGGGTGAACATCCGGTCGAGGACTGGTCGCGATGGGATACGCCTGGGCGAACCATATACGGATGTTCCTCGGCGACAGGCGCTTTCGTTGAAGTGTTGGAGTATATCCGACCGGACCCGCCGGCGACGCTGCTGAGTGACCTCTTCGACGACGTGGAGCCCGATGACGCCGCGACGTTCGCCGCGCAGGTTGCGAAGGAGTTGCCACAGCACGGGGCGATGCCCTACCGGTCAATCTCGAAGGGCTGGCGGGAAATGCGCTCCCTCTACGAACTTCAATTGCCCTACAGCGGTTGGTTCGTCGACGTCACTGGCGCCGAATCGATCTCGGTGCTTTCCGAACGGCTGGGCTCGACTCTGCTGGCTGAGTGTGAGGTCGAGCACCTGACCCTCAGCGAGCTGACCAGCTCATCCGAAGACCTGAAGAAGCTCACGACGGGCATCGCAACGTGGATTCGAGACCGGACGGTTCTGTTCGACGGGGAGCGTCCGCACGGGATTGTTTACCCGTCCAAATGGGGTACGACGCTGGGCGACAACTACGCGATGTGGCTGCGGCGTACAGACGACGGGACTGGCCCCGATCCGGTGACCGAGATAGAACCCTCCAGCATCGGCAAGCACACAAAACCCTTTGTTGACGCGGCAAGATTGCGCGGCATGCGGATATTCTGAGCGCGACTAGCTGTACTGACCTGAGAGGTTAGGTATGCGGGTGGCGGGTGGTTGGCCGCCGAGTGCGGTGTGGCCGCGGTGGTAATTGTAGGTGTGTAGCCAGATCGGGAACTGCTCGCAGCGCTGGGCGTCGCTGGTGTAGAGCCGGGTATAGGCCCATTCGTCGCCGAGGGTTTGGTGAAATCTTTCTACCTTGCCGTTGGTTTGCGGCCGGTACGGCCGAGAGCGGCCGTGCTCGCGGTCGCGGGCGGCGTCGGCGCGGTAGAACCGTTCGAATACCCGGGTGATGCATTCGGCAGCGATTCCCTCGCCATTGTCGGCGACGGCGATCGTCAGCCGGTCGCCGTCGCGGACACAGCCGAGTTCGACAGAACCGCCCGGTGGAGTGTGCCGCAGCGCATTCTCGAGCAGATTGCCCAGGACTCCGCCCGCGTCACCCCGAAGCTGTGGGAAGACGAGCACCGGCTGCTGTCAGTCGGCTTCCACCAAGCCAAGAGACTCTGGCCCCGGTGTGAACGGATTTGTGAACGAAACAGTGCGTAAAGCGTGAGATGAGGCCGAACGAGAATGACACTGGAGACGCATTAAGTGACCTGACCTGGGCATTCAGGACACAACTGACCGCGTGAGGCGGCGACTGACCGGCTCATAACTTAGAGGTCGCATGTCGCGTTGTTCATCCCTCGGACGCGGCGGAAGCCGGCGATCGAGATTCTGGACGAGCACGCGGTTACGGCGGCCGGATTACGGTCTTGCAGGAACGACTCCTCGCGAGATGTCAGCAGTTGACGCGATGCGATTTCATGGACGACCGTTCGGTTCTAGGATTCGCCATTTAGATGGCAAAACTGGTTCGTCATCTCCGTGGCAAGACAGGAAACCCGCAGGCAGAGCCATCGCCATATGACATGGAGTTTGGCAATCTACATTGGGGTAGCTGCGGCGGTCTTGTCGGTGGTTTCCGGCATACTCTTTTGTGACGGGCACGCGTGTGGGCGGGCCCGCTGATCCCACGAAGGGGAGTGTCGAATGTCTGTGGTTTCTCTGGCTAGCCCGTTGCGAGTCCGTGGCGAGGGGCCGGTAAGTCTGGCGCGACGGGTGGTTGCTGCCGCCGGTGTGGTCCGCGACCTCGACGGGGGCGTTCCCGACGACCGGCAGCGAGCGGTGCTGGTCAAGTCCACGGACGTGGTGTACGACGTCGTCGTGTGATTCTTCGAGGTGATGGTTCAGGCGGTCAGTGCCGCCGGGTTGGCCTCCTGTTCTTTTGGGGTGTCGTTGACGGTACGTGATTTGCTGAGAACGTCGAGGCCGAGGTAGCGGCGGGATTCGGCCCATTCGTCGTGTTGTTCGGCCAGCACGGCCCCGACGAGGCGAATGAGGGCGTTGCGGTCGGGGAAGATGCCCACGACGTCGGTCCGGCGGCGGATTTCCCGATTGAGCCGTTCCTGGGGGTTGTTCGACCAGATTTGGCGCCAGATCTGCTTGGGGAACGCGGTGAACGCCAACAGATCTGGCCGCGCCTCCTCCAGGTGATCGGCGACCGTGGGTAGCTTATCGGAAAGTGCATCGACGATCCGATCATATTGCGCCGCAACTGATTCCGCATCGGGCTGGTCGAACACCGAGTGCAACAAGGTGCGGACCCACGGCCACGACGATTTCGGGGTGATCGCCATCAGGTTCGTCGTGTAGTGGGTGCGGCAGCGCTGCCAGGCTGCCCCGGGCAGCGTGGCGCCGATCGCGGCCACCAGCCCGGCATGAGCGTCGCTGGTGACCAGTTTGACCCCGGAGAGGCCTCGGGCGGTCAGCGACCGCCAGAACGTCAGCCAGCCGGCCCCGTCCTCGGCGGTGGTGACGTCGATGCCCAGGATCTCGCGGTGGCCCTCGGCGTTGACGCCGGTCGCGATCAGGGCGTGCACGTTGACCACTCGGCCGCCTTCTCGGACCTTGAGGACCAGCGCGTCAGCGGCGACGAACGTGTACGGGCCGGCATCGAGCGGGCGGGTCCGGAAGGCCTCGACGGCGGTGTCGAGTTCCTTGGCCATCACCGACACCTGCGACTTCGACAAGCTGGTGATGCCCAGGGTCTCCACCAGCTTGTCCATCCGCCGCGTCGAGACCCCGAGCAAGTAACACGTCGCCACCACCGTGGTCAGGGCCCGCTCGGCGCGTTTACGGCGTTCCAGCAGCCAATCCGGGAAGTACGAGCCCTGCCGAAGCTTGGGAATCGCCAGATCCAATGTGCCTGCACGGGTGTCGAACTCGCGGTGACGATACCCGTTGCGCGAGTTCGTCCGGTCGGAGCTGCGCTGGCCGTAGCCGGCACCGCACAGTGCGTCGGCTTCGGCACCCATCAGGGTGTGGATGAACGTGGCCAGCAGCTCACGCAGCACGTCGGGATGGGCGGTGGTGAGTCGTTCGGCCAGCACGGCAGGCAGGTCGATATTGTGGGCAGTGGTCATCGCGTTGATTCCTTTGCTCGAGTGACTTTGGACGGTCCCTCGAAGAATCACGCGATGACCCTCAATCATTCGGCTACGACACGCCGGTACCGCTGATCAGGTCCGACTCGTACACCACGCTGCTGGACGCAACCGCGGTGCTGGCTGCGTTCCCGGGGTGGGGGCCGGTGGCGAAGGTGTTCGATGCGCAGCCCGAAGGGGTGTGGGCCGAGATCGCCGACGAGCTCGACGAGATCGCCGGCGAGGCCGTGGCGGCGGCGGCCCGGGTTGTTGATACGTCCTACTTCACCCCGGCGGCGTTGGTGGCGCACATTTACGGGGTGCTGTGTGCGGCCGGGTTTGCCGGGGGCTCGGTGCTCGATCTCGGGTGTGGTTCGGGGGCGTTCCTAGAGCATGCCCCGCAGGACTTGCCGATTGCCTACACCGGTGTCGAAGCCGATCCGCTGTCGGGGGCGATTGCCCGGGCACTGCATCCCGGAGCCACCATCGTCACCGGGGAACTTCAGCGAGTGTCGCTGCCTCACCGTCGTTTTGATGCGGCGGTCGGCAATGTTCCTTTCTCATCAGCGCGGGTGCATGACGGCGCGTGTAGCTTCTACGGCCCGTTGCACGAGTACTTCATCCGCCGTGCCGTCGACGCGGTGCGGCCCGGCGGCTATGTCGTGGTGGTGACGTCGCGGCACACGCTCGATGGTGCCCGCGCGCTGTCGAGTGCGATCGGCGCACGGGCGGACCTATTGGCGGCGGTGCGGCTGCCGTCGGGCTACTTCGGGGGCGTGGGCACTGATGTGGTCGCCGACGTGTTGGTGCTGCGGGTGCGCGACGGTGACGACGAGCAGCTGGGATGGTCGGCCGGCGATGGTGCGGCCCCGGTGACTCTTGAGCAGACGGTATCCGGGCGGCTGTGCCGGGAGCGGGTCAGCGCCTTTTGGGCGGCGCACCCTGAACTGGTGGCCGGCCGGATGGCCCTGACCGGGTTCGACCGCCAGCCGTTGAGGGTGCAGGCCCAGGACCCCGCGGCGGCGGTAGAGGCGGCGTTCGCGGCGGTGGCTCCCCGCCTGGTCGCCTACGGCGCCGACAGCGATGCCGTCGACGACCTCGGCGAGGTGCGGCTGACCGACGATCAGGGCCGCAAAGAGGGATCGTTTCATCTCGTCGACGCTCAGGTGGTCCAGGTTGTCGACGGAGCGCTGGAGCCGGTGAAACGGCCTACTGCTGAGCTGCGCGCACTGATCGGCTTACGCGACGCGGCGGTGGCGCTGATCGAGGCTGAGGCGGACTGGGACACCCCTGATGACGTGCTAGAGCCGTGTCGCGCGCAGTGCGCCCTGGCCTACGCGCAGTACGTGGAGAGGTTCGGGGCGCTCAACCGGGGCGTGGCCACCACCGGCAAGCCGGATCCCGAAACAGGGATGCCACGCCTGGGGTGGCGCGCTGCCACGCTGTCGGGATTCCGCCGGGACCCCGATGCGGCGCTGGTGTTTGCATTGGAGGTGTTCGACCAGGACAGCGGCGAGGCTGAGCCGGCGCCGATCCTGACGCGTCGGGTCAACAAACGACCGCAGCCGGTGACCAGCGCCGACACACCTGGGGAGGCGTTGTCGGTGTGCCTGGGTGAGGGACGCGGACTGGACCTTGACCGGGTGGCCGCACTACTGGGCCTCACCGACGCTGAGCGCGCGTTCGACCTGCTCGGGGATCTCGTCTACCGGGAGCCGAACACCGATCGGCCGGTGCTCGCCCGTGACTACCTGTCTGGTGACGTACGCAGCAAGTTGCGGGAGGCGCTGGCCGCCGCGGCGGCCGATAGCCGCTATGAGCGCAACGTCACCGCCCTGGAGGCGGTGCAGCCGGCATGGCTGGGCCGCGACGAGATCCGCATCGAGTTGGGATCGCCATGGGTGGGTGCCGGCGACGTCGCGGACTTCTGCCGTGAGGTGTTCGGTGCGCGCGCTCGGGTCGAACACATAGCTCCGCTGGCGGCTTGGGACGTGGAGGGCAGCCGGCGGTCGATGGCGGCGCAGGCTCAGATCGACTACTGCACCGAGAGGATGGACGGTTTCGAGCTGCTGCAGATCGGTCTCAACGGCGCCGCTCCGGTGGTGTGGGATGAGGTGTATGACTCAGAGTCGCGGACGCGGCGACGGGTGCGCAACGCCGATCAGACCGAAGCGGCCGAGCAGAAGCTCGCAGCGATCCAGGAACGATTCTCGGTGTGGGTCTGGGAGAGCGCCGAGCGTGAGCGTCGAATCGTCGAGACTTACAACGACACAATGAACGCACGGGTGCTGCGTCACCACGACGGGTCGCATCTGACGTTCCCGAGCTTGGCGCAGGGCATCGAACTATGGCCGTGGCAGCGCGATTTCGTGGACAGGGCCGTCTCAACACCGGCAGCGTTTTGTGCCCATGAGGTCGGTTTAGGTAAGACGCTGACCGCGGTAGCTACCGCAATGACATTGCGGCAGTTCGGAATAGTAAACCGCGTGGGGATGATCGTCCCCAATCATCTGATAGAACAGGCAACTCGTCAGGCATACCAGGCGTGGCCGGCGGGACGGTTCCTGATCGTGACCCGCAACGATCTCCACGGTGACGCGCGGCGGCGGTTCGCGGCCCGATGTGCGACCGGGGACTGGGATCTGGTCATCATGACCCACGAGACATTCTCCTCGATCCCGGTCCCGGCCCGTGTGGAACGGCAGTGGCTTGAAGATCAGCTCGGCGAGCTGGAGAACTACGGGCGCACCGTGGGGCACGCCGGCAAACGGATCGCGGCCGCGGTGCGGGCTCTGCAGGGCAAGATTGAGCGGCTGCGGTCGGCCTACAACGACCCGCAGGCGGTCATGTTTTCGCATCTGGGTCTGGACTATCTCATCGTCGATGAGGCCGACAAGTTCCGGCGCCTGCCGGTGACGACACGCGCAGAGGGGTTTTCGCTGGGGTCCTCGAAACGCGCACTCGACCTGTTTTTGAAGATCGCCATGCTCCGGCGAGCTCATCCCGACCGGCCGCACGCGTGTTTGATGACGGGCACGCCGTTTACCAACACGTTGGCCGAGGGTTTCGTGTGGCAGCAGATGTTGGCGCCTGACCAGCTCGACCGCACCGGCCTGGGCCACTTCGACGCCTGGGCGGCGCAGTTCGTGCGCTACGAGGTGCTGATCGAAACCAGCCCCGATGGGGCGGGATTCCGGTCACGGCGCCGGCCCTCGGTGATCCAGAACGTGCCCGAGCTGCGGGTGATGCTCGCGGAGTTCATGTCGATGGTCCGCGCTGACAGCGTGGGGCTTGCGCGGCCGGAGGTGCGCCGCCACACCGAGGTCACCACGCCCACACCACGGCAGCAGGCATTCATGGACACGCTGGTGACCCGTGCTGATGCGCTGCGCAAACGAGTTGTGAGCGCGGATGCCGACAACATGCTGCTGATCTGTGGTGATGGACGCAAGGTCGCCCTGGACCCGCACCTGGTGGGCATCGACAGCGCCGCCGACAGGGGTGGGGACCTGTCCGAAGAGCACCGGAGCGACACCGCCCCGAAGCTGAGGGCCGTCGCTGATCGAGTCGCCGAGATCCACCACGCCACCCGAGACCTGGTGTACCGGGGATCGGCGACGCCGGGGGCATTCCAGTTAGTGCTCTGCGATCTGGGGACCCCACGCCCGGGTGATACCCAGAGCTACGGGCGGCTACGCGAAGCCCTGATCGCACGCGGGGTGTCTGCCGCCATGATCAGGTTCGCTCACGAAGCCACGACCCCCAAGGCACGCGAGGCGTTGTTCGCCGGATGCCGAGACGGCAGGGTGGCGGTCCTGATCGGGTCGACGCCGAAGGTCGGCATCGGGACCAATATCCAGAACCGGCTGCACTCGCTGCACCATGTCGACCCCACCTGGACCGCGGCGGCGTGGGAGCAGCGCAACGGCCGCGCGGTGCGCAACGGTAATCAGCACGACGTGGTCGACATCTACTCCTACGTCACCGAAGGCACCTTCGACGCGTACATGTTCGGCATCGTCGAGCGCAAGGCCCGCGGATTCGAGCAGCTTTACCGCGTCGACGGTCAGGCTCGCGAGATCGAGGATCTGTCCGGTGACGGCACGTTGAGCTTCGGGGAGCTCAAAGCCGCCGCGGCGGGCAATGATCTGCTGCTGCGTCAGCACGAACTGGCCACCAGGGTCCGCAAGTTGCGGCTGGCACACGTCACCGTCCAGCAGAACGTGAAAACCCTGCTGAGCCAGGCAGCCCGCGCAGAAGCCGGCCAGCAGGCCGCCGACGAGCGGATCGACAGGCTCGGGCAGTTCGCCGCCCACAGCTCGGGTATGGCCGCGATCGATCTGTCGGTGGTTGCCGAACGGGCATGCACTCAGAGTGAGCCGGGCCGGGTCTTCTCGGGATATGGGCGCGATTGGAGCGATGGCCGGGTACGGATACGCATCGAGGACAGCGACCCGGGTCGGCGGCTGGTGCTGTCGTTCGAGTATCGCACTCTGTGGGCCGAGGCGGTACCGGGCCGGGTTTGGCGCCGTGGAGCCGGCGCGGTCAAAGCCTGGTCGGAGGCCATGGTCGCTGCGTGGATCGGCGGCATTGATGACGAGCTCGGCGAGACCCGCGCCCGCAGAGGTGAGTATGCCGAGCAGGCGGCCACTGCCCGCACTGTGATCGCGGGAACCGATCTGGCCGAGCCGGCCGATCTGGCCGCCGCCCGGTCAGAACTGGCCGAGGTCAATGCGGCCATCGCAGCGGAACTGTCCGACACTGAGGGCCAGCACACCGCAGCCTGAGCGAGCCGCGGCACCGTCCTGACATCGAGGGGTGATGCAGGACGGTGCCGCCGGTGGCGAGGCTACCACCCACCGGACCGTCTCCGCTCCCTCCACCACCCGGCACGGGGTGGGGGAGGGAGCGACTTGGAGACCGACAATGGGGGGGCGGCAGCAGGCGGTGGTGGGGGAACTGTTCTGTCGGTGGGCGACAGTAAAATTGGACGTATCGGGCACGCGTTCGGGCTGGCCCGTCAATCCCATGGAGAGGGGAACTGTCATGCGTGCTATCAGCGAACCGGGCAAGCTCATCGAGGCCATCGCTCCTGTTCTTGGATTCCCGCCGCGTGAATCGTTGGTGCTGGTGACTGTTGTCGGGGGGTCGCTGGGTTGTGTGTTGCGCGCCGATCTGGCCGATGTGAGAGCGGACGGGGTGACGATGATGGTGGGAGCCCAGCCGGTGTGGGCTGCCGATGGCGTCGTGGCGGTGGTGGTGTCCGAGGATCAGGCGCACTGCGCGATGTGCGGGGAGGAGATCAAGGCGTGGATGCGCGAGCTCGATGCGGCGTTGCAGAAGTGTGGGACTGAGCTGCTATCGGTGTTGGCCATCGACCGGATTGAGGCCGGCGGGCAGTGGCACTGTGCTGACGGGTGCGGGGTTTCCGGAACTCTCGGGGACCCGATGGCGTCGGAGATCGCGGCGATCAGGGTTGCCAGCGGGCAGCGCCTTTATCGCAGCCGTTCGGAGGTCAAGGCGTTGATCGCGGTGGACCCCGTGCGGGCGAGGGCGGTCGCGTCGATCCTGGAGTCCGTCGAGTCAGCGGTCGCGGGACAGGTCGACGTGGCTGAAGCAGTGCGGGCGGCGACGTCGGTGGCGAGTCGGCTGGCAGCGGGTGCGGCCATTGCGGATGCCGAGCTGGCCGCCGTCGGCGCCACCTTGACCGACATCGCGGTCCGAGATCAGCTGTTCGCCTTGGCCGACACCGCGACCGCGGCAGCTGCGGAAGATCTGTGGACGGTGCTGGCGCGAGTGCTGCCCGGTGCGTGGCGTGCGGAGGCGCTGGCCCTGCTGGCGGTATCGGCCTACGTGCGCGGTGACGGTGTACTGGCCGGTGTAGCCGTGGATGCGGCGCTATCCGAGGCTCCCACGCACCGGATGGCGGCCATGCTTCGGATGTCGCTGGAGGCCGGCCTAGAGCCGGACAAGATCCGCCAGGTGGTCGCACAGGTACGTCCGGCGCCGATGCGCTGAACCGCGCAGGGAGGTGACGAGCGCCTCGGTGCCGATGGCGCCGGCAGTCAGTGGCATTTCGCCACCTCCCTGCGGGGGGCATCGGTGCGCCGCGCAAACGACTTGGCGCATGTTCTGTCACCGACACCTCCCCACCCGGCACAAGGATGGGGAGGTGTCGGTGAATTCAGAGGCAGACGTTGTGTGCCAACGCGATTCAGTGTGAAACGGTCGGACGTGGCAGGTAGAATCGCTGGTGACGGGCACGCGACCGGCTGGCCCGCAGAGTTCCCACGGAAGGGGAATCGAAATGACTGCTGTGATGGAACCGGAGACGGAGATTGCCGAGAGGCCGGTGGGCGAACTGCTGGGCAACGGTGTCGAGTCGGGCTCGGTGGTGGAGGTATCAGGTGACGCCGGGCCGACACAGGGGTGGCTGGTCGTAGAGGACGGTTCACCGACCGGTGAGCGGCGGTGCGCTGTGGTGCCGCTCGACGGCGCGGGATCAGTGTTGTCGGGGTCCATGTGGGAGGTGAAGGTGAAGCCAAGCGCGGCGGCGGGGGTGATGCCCCAGTGGGTTTCGGCAGTGGCCGCCGGGTGGTGGGCATGCCGTGTCGCGATTAAGGAGCGCGACACGGCGCAGCGCGAGTTGCGCATTCATGGAGAGCGACTGGAGCGCATCGTCGATGCCGCACATGAATACGCTGATGACAACGACTTGTGTAGCCGGTTTGATGATTTCATGCGTGAGCAGGGCCTGCGAGCGCGTGTGCGGGAGTATCGCGTCGAGGTGGAGGCGCGCGTGCGGGTCACGGTGCGCGTGAGCGCCAGCAGCGCGGACGCTGCGAGTGACGACGTCGACGACGCGCTGATTGCGGACGCACTGAGTGAGCTCAGCAGTCGGGAACTGTACGGGGCGATCAATCGCCACGAGGTTATGGGAGTCGACGACGAGTGAGCAGTGAGCAGTGGTGGGCGCTGCGCCAACAGCGTCCACCACTGCACGACCCCTCCCCACCCGGCACAGGGGTGGGGAGGGGTCGTGACCTTGCTGGGTATGTCGGAGGGCGTCGCCGCTAGTGTCGACAGTGTTGACGGGCAAGCAGGTTGGGCGGGCCCATGCTTTCCGAAGGTTTGACAAGAGGGAGAGATTCGATGACTTTCACCGAAGAGCGCGCGGGACACGGCGGGCTGGTGGCGATGGCGGTGCAGCTGGAACGCCGCTGCGTCGGTGACGACAGTCGCGCTGCATGGCAGCTGGCTCAGCGCGTGCGTGAGGGAGCTGCTGCGCTGCTTCCGGCGTTGACGACATTGCAGGCCGACTTCGACCGGCTTAGCGTGCTGGACTCGGATTCGGTGTCTGCAGGAGACTACCGGGAACACGACGAGCACAATGCTGATGTTCGTGAGGATATCGCCGATAGTGCAGCGGCACTTGCTGAGCAGATCGAACGGTTGCTGTGGGCGGCACCTGCCGAGGAGGTGTCTATCCCCGGACGCGCCTGGACGGAGTTTCTCGGGAGGGAGTACGAGCTGGACTTGGATCATCCCGGAGACGTGACGCTCGCAGCGGTGCTCGGCGAGTTGGCCCTATTGATAAACCGTCGCGCCAGCGCCGAGGATGAGCAGTAGGAGTGGGGGCTGTTCTCATTCGCTCTGTGGCGTTGCGTATATGCCTACCGCGAGAGCGATTAGGGCGGTAGGGTTTGACTTGTCGTGAGGGGCAAGCACCAAGGCGGGCCCTGGACTCCCAGTAGAAGGGGAAATTGTGATTGACGAGAATTCACCCGTGATGGTTCGGGTGGGTACCGACGGCGCGATGTCGGTGGTGCCGCTGGTGCTCGACGAGTTCGATAGCGCCGCCTCGGCGCTGTGCTATCAGATTGGTTGCCGGATCTTTGCGTTGTCGGAGCTTTCCGAGGCGATCGATGTGTGGACTGATGAGGAGATCCTGGTCTACATCGACCGGCACGACCCTGCCTCACTGACCGGGGTGATCAACACGACCGCGACCAGGATCGCGACCCGGCTTGGACAGGCTCTCCCCGTCCTCGGTACCGCGGTGTTCACCAGCCGCGAGGCTGGTAGGACGATCGGGCTGTCAGGTGAACAGATCGCCACTCTTGAACGCCTTGCATTGGCCTCACCGGTCCGTGAAGTTCTCACCAGTGAGGAGGTCGCCTGATGGGCGCCGCAGCACCGGCGTGCAACGCAGTGACCCCGCTGGTTGAACTGGTCAGCCTCGCAGCGCGTGAGGGCTGGAGCATCGCCGAACCCGAGAGCGACGGCACCTTGGAATGGACTCGCGGAGCCAACCGTGTGGTCGCCAGGTTCACTGTCTCGACGCAGCGGCCCCGCTACTGCGCCCTTGTCAACTACACCGACTACGACGGCACAGGAGAAGCCCAGCTCGGCGCGGTCGTGTGGCGCGGCATAGGTAACGGAGGCGACAGCGACGAAGCCGCAGCAAGCATGCGCCAGTGGTTCGCTCAGCCGGTCCGCGCGCTCGATGCGCCGACGCAGTGGTGACGATCATGCGAACAGACAGCACCCGCGGAACAGATGGCCAGTGCGCCGCCGGGTCGGCGGAGCCTGACGAGCAGACACAGACGTGGGAGATCCCGGCCCACAACCTGGAAGCGTTCAAGGCCAAGATCGCGAAGGCCAACAGACGGTTGGCCCACGCGGGCCTGGATGCGCGATTCGAGATCGAATACGAAGAGTTCGAGGTCAAGAAGGCCGTTCGCGTCGACCGCGCCGTGATGAGCCAGCATGAACCGGCCTACATCGTCGAGCCCTGGGTCCGGGCGACTCTCGTCGGGCCGCTCACCCTGCGGCACGGCCACTTCACGTTCGTGGCCGTCCTGGTACCCGAGCAGGCGGGAATCACCGTGCACTCGGCCCCGGGGCAGGAACTCAACGGATACAGCCCGCGTGGCGACAACACCTGCGATCACTGCCAGGTCGAGCGCAGCCGGTCCCGGCTCTACCTCGTGCGCGATGAGCGTGACGCAACCATCTTGCAGCTCGGGCACTCCTGCATCGAGCTCTACACCGGCGTCCGGCCGAAAGGCTTGTGGTCTCTGACGTTCGACGAGGAACTGGAAGACCTCACCCGCAACGACATCGACGGTGGGGTCGGTTCACGACACTACGGTGCCTCGATCGACGCAGTGCTGGCATTCGCGTTCGCGCACTCTGACCGTGGCCGCTCCTACGTGCCGTCAGGAATGTACTCGGAGATTTCCACCGTCAGCAGAGTCCGCACCAGCCTGTTCGCGAACATCGAAGGCCTGCGTGATGCCGACCGTCGCTACTACCGAGCCAAGGCCGCCGAGGCCAGCCAGTATCTGGCCGACATCGACCTGATCGCCGCCATCAAGGCGGCCGTGACCGAGACCGCCGCTGACAGCGACTACGGCCGCAACCTGCGCGTGCTCCTGGGCGGGGAAACGGTTTCTGGGCGCAACGTCGGAATCCTGGGCTCGCTAGTGAAGGTGTACGCCCGCCAGCAGCAGATAGAGGCCGAACGCAAAGCCCACCCCGTCGTCGCCGGATACCTTGGAGAGATCGGTGAACGCGTCAAGGGCATTACCGCCACTGCAAAGACTGTGATCTACCGAGAGGGCGATTGGGGCCACACGACGTTCCTGGTAGCCATCGCCGAGGACGGGCACACCATAGTGTGGAACGCCAGCCGCGCCCTGGGCATCGAGTCCGGTCAGCGCTTCACCATCGCCGCGGCCACCGTTAAAGCCCACGAGGTCTACAACGGTGTCGACCAGACCGTCCTGTCCCGACCAGCAAAATTCGAGATCTGTGCAACGGAGGACAACCCGTGAGCCTCGCCGACAGTAGCGCTGCGCACTGTCACGACGACGGTTGCTACACGATCACCCAGACCACCACCACGGTGCGTCACATCACCTACACAGCCGCTGAGGTTAGGTCCATGCTGCGAGCCCACCAAAGTGCCGGCTGTTATCTGAATGAGGATCTGGGCGAGTCGCTACGTGCGGCGGTGCTGGACGCCACCGCGGTCGCAGATCAAGTCGCCGCCGATGCTGAAGTGATTGCCTCAACGTCGGAGTACGACGTCATACGCGTCGGCGCACTGATGCCGCAGGTTGGCACCGCCACGCGATAGACCGCGGCCTCACGCTCGATCACTATTCACCGCGAATCAACCTGTCGCCCATGGCATCGACGGACCGCATGGACTCGCCGTACACGGCAACGTGCCCAACCGTTGTCTGAGCGGCGTTCGCGATCGCCTCGATCTGGGCCGCAAGGTCCCGAAGGAAGTCCGCGGCCGCGGAGCCGTCGCCGACCACGGTCTCGGTGCACTCCAGTACGCGGTGTCCAATGGCGCGCACCGCGGCGGACTCGATTCGAAGGTCGGCAATGAGGCGATCCCCGTCGTCATACGCCCAGGCGTTGATGTCGCTCATGTGGCTGACGTTACATGCGAGAGTGCCGCTGTGCGGGCGACTTTCTCGCTGGGCGGGCTGGCGGAGCCAGCGTGGGGGGTGTTGGCGGATGGGGGTGCGAGACGTCGAGACCAGCGATAAGCGTTATTGGCATGAGGGAAGTAGCGCTAGGGTGTAGCGACGGCGGTCGAAGAGCGTGAACGTAATTGATTGGACGGCAATGGAGATAGCCGGATACTGCTGTACTGAGAAGGTGGCGGAAAGCCGAAAACTGTTGCTACACTGTAGATGTGACAAAGGAATGCGTAGCATTCCGAAAGTGACTGTAAGGCAATGGAAACGAGGAAGCATGCAGGTGTTGAGCGCGAAGCGCGAAACCGTCTGCAAGACAGTGACATTCAAAGTCACGCGAAGCGTGACGGCGGATAAGCCGATGCTCGAAAACGATTGCAGCACAGTGTGACTCAGCAATCTACG